>DAOUXC010000006.1 GCA_030666795.1 Desulfobacteraceae bacterium | reverse complement strand
TGCAGCTACGGATGTAAATGGCACCGCGATCTTTAATTCAGACGATTTTCAGACCGGGACCTGCAAATTCCGGTTTCCCAGGTAGTCCACCCTGAATTTGCAGGTCCCGGTCTGAAAATCGTCTGAATTAAAGATCGCGGTGCCATTTACATCCGTAGCTGCATTTACTCCCGTGTAAGATCCGGCTTCGGTAAATCCGTAAACACTTAGGCCGGAAAGGGTTCTTCCCTTGCTGGTCTCTACGTTGACCTCAAAAGTATAGGCCCAGGCGGCAGTTGCAAAAAAGAGAACCGTAAGCAGTAGGACCACAATCTTAATGGCAAGCCTGATTCCAATATTTTTTTTCTTCATTTCCCGGCCTCCGTTCAGAATGACTTCACGATGATGAACTCCGGATATAAAAGAATCACGCATTTAGTGCTTATCCACAAACTAACGTTTTTGGATTTCCATCCTCCGTAGCAGCTATCCATCCTCCGCAGCAGCTACTGCGGAGGACGGGCGCGCTATCAGCCATCAGCTTTCGGCTTTCAGCAAAAGACATTAAAAACAATGTGTTGGCTGATCGCTGAAAGCTCCACCCAGAAATTGGTTGTTTCTGGGTGGGCACTATTTACAGCAGGATTCATGCCATTTGATCGGAACGAAAAATATTGTATTTTTTCAAATATTTAGAAAAACGAGTGATTCAGGGGAAAATGGAAAATGCACAAAAAAATGTGCACGCGCACAATTTTTTGTGCATTTTGTCAAAGAAAGCGGCTCCATAAACCTCGCCGCGGCCACCCGGCGATTGCTAAATGTAAAAATGGGCCATTCTGTGTTTTTAAGTTGATAGGTAATGCGGGTGAGGTGAATGAGCCCTTGATAGGATTCACGAAATCAATAGAAGACGATTTAGCTGTGGCGGGATTTTTACCGGTGTGGGTTTGTAATTTCAGGGTTTATGCGTCAGGCGAAAACAGACTTCCCTGCTTTACGTCTTCTTTGTCTTCCTCATCTGCTTTTTCATTTACGGAAAGGATCTCCCCTTTCAGGAAGTAACGCTCAAACAAACGATTAAAATCCGTCCAGGACCCATCCTGCCGGTCCTTTTTATAATTCGATCAGATCAAAATATCATCCACCTGCAAAGCCTATGATATGTCTGACGTAGGGGGCAAAGAGAAACGATCGAATTCTTATCAACTCAATTAATTAGTGTCCATCCGGAAATAGCTATTTCCGTACGGGAGCGATCAGCATTCAGCAATAAGCTTTCAGCAGAAGGAAATTGATTGCAAAGGGTTTGCTAACTGCTTATGGCCGATGGATTAATCCAGAAATCCTGGACTTCTGAGTGGAAACTCATTAACGGATAGGTGCTTGTTTGCATTCTAAACTTTCAGAAACAAGGCCCCCAATAAAAAATGCAAACGGTGCAATATCCTGTTCCACACTTCCGCTTTCCAACGCAGCCATATAGTCGTCTCGTTTTTCAAACGGAATAACGGTCCAGGGATACCCGCCCGCAGCTAACATTACATTCATAAGAAATCTTCCCATACGGCCATTGCCATCCATGTACGGATGGATATACACGAACACGAAGTGCCCCAGAACAACACGCACCGCTGGTTCCGGCTCTTCCCTCAGCAAATCAAAGAATGTCGGCATGCAGTCTCGCACCGCTTCATGGCGCGGTGGCACATACATTGACCGGCGGATATATACAAGGTCGTTGCGGTATCCGGCAAGGTCTGCTGTTCGAAAGAGGCCGGCTGTTACGCTCGGTCCAAACATCTCACGGTACCAGTCACCGTGATCATCATCGCCAACTGCTCCGGGATTTTCGCCCTCCAATACCTTGCGTAAGCTTTTCCTGACCGCCTGATAGGCCTGCCAGTACCCTCGTGCAGCCAAGGCATTACGGTGTTTGCGATCATCCTCGTTCTCATCCGGATTCCACTCGCTACTGCGGACCCGTTCGATCAGTTCAGGGCCGACCCTATAGCCTTCAATGGACAACGAGTTATAAGCGTCCGTAATGTAGATGTCATCGGCGGCTTTGAGATAGTCATCTGTGTCCGAAGGTCGTCCGGGGGCGGCCGGAAATTGTTTGAGGATTGTTTCTCGCATCTGTTGCCACATTAGGCGAATACGGTTCACGTACGGCGACTGTTCGAGCGATGGCAGGATTTGATTTATTGTGTCCTCGAATGGGTCTTTTTCACGAATGGCGTAGCCTGCGGTTTGCATCGTTTTGACAATATCGTCCGCAATACGGTCACGTCCGATATTTCGGAACGCACCTGCGAGACGGCTGGCAACCGTGGTGTGTCCGCCTTCAAGGAGCAACCCAAGCACATCTGATGCATTGCGCACCATGGATAGAACCGCGCGTGCGTCCGTCGCGTTCTGTCGAAAGAATCCGGGTCCGCAGCTCACCAGGCCCGCAGGTACAGAGAACAGACGCAAGCCGTCCTTCTCTACAATATGTTCAAGTTCGGGCAGGGCCGCACGTGTGTCAAATAACGAGGTTTCATGCGGCAATGTTGTGATCTTGTTACGGGCTTTGGGTGAGCGTACAAGCAATTGGCTTGGAATCCTCATGTTCCCGGCATGCAGTAATAGTGACTGCTCAGGAGAAAGGCCCCAATTCGTCCCAAAGCGCTCCTTCAAATAGGCTGCGCAGAAACCCCAGAACGCTACGTACCATGCCGTGCTCTCTCCTAAGGCCTCGTCCGGATGGGCGGGGATGTACCAGCCCTTCATTACCTCTTGCAGGAATCCGTTTTTGACCAAGCGTTCCCGATGCGTCCGGGTCAAATCAGCCGAACGCACGGCGAAGACACTGCGCCTTTGCAGTGCTCTCAGGACTGCAAGGGATTCGGCCAGTTTTTCATGAGGGTTTGCCATAGCTCTCGCGCTTTTATTAGCTTATTGCGTCGTATGATTGTTAGCTTTTCATGCTATATCACATTTAGCCTTTTTGGTTGTATCATAATTAGCTTATTCTGTCGAGCGCTATTTAGTGTCCATCCAGAAATGGCCCTTTTTCACAATCCCCCGTCTGCTTCGGAACAGGTCAGCGTCACTCTGCGGGGTTAGTTGTTCCCGCCCTTTACGGGCGGGACGCCCTACATTGATCTTATAAAAAATTGCTCATTTCTGAATTGGACACTTGCAAATGCCCCTTTTTCATTTATGGATGGGCTCTGTTTAGGTTATTCTGTGTAGAAACTAATTTTTCCAGACCCGCAGGATATTGGCCAGACAAAAAACCTGATATGTCTGACCGGTAAAGGATTATGGGGACGGATGAATTATCCCTTGATATGATTCACGAAATCAATGAATCGACAGAAGAAGATGTAGCTGTGGCGGGATTTTTACCGGTGTGGGTTTGCAACGACAGGGTTTATGGATCAGGCTAAAACAAACTTCCCTGCTTGACGTCTTCTTTTTCCTCCTCGTCTGTTTTTTCTTTGTCTGAAAAGATCGCCCCTTTCAGGAAGTACCGCTCAAATAAACGATTAAAATCCGTCCAGGACCCATCCTGCCGGTCTTTTTCCATAAAGCGGGCCAGGCCGCTTATCTTTGCATCCAGATCATCGATCAAATTAAGGGCAAAGGCCTCTAAGAATTTCGGCCTCTTGGGGGACCCGAATTCGTACTGGCCGTGATGGCTGAGTATCAAGTGTTTCAGGCGCACGGCCAAGGGTTGGGGAAATTCTTTCAGTTCATACAATTTTTCATCCAGCATGACCGCCCCCAGCATTACATGGCCTAACAGCCTCCCTTGGTCCGTATAATCTATCCGGCGATCAAAACTTAATTCCCTCATCTTTCCGATGTCGTGCAAAAACGCCGATGTTATCAAAAGGTCCCTGTCCAACACAGGGTAATGGTCCGCTACTTTTGCGGCCATGCGGCATACGGAAAGGGTATGTTCCAGGAGACCGCCTACGTAGCTGTGATGGAAATTTTTTGCCGCGGGAGTCTTTTTGAATAGAGAGACAAACTGTCGATCATTAAGGAACCTGTCGATAAGTTCCTTGAGATGGGGATTCTCTATCTCTTTCAGGACTTCCCTGAGAGATGCCAGCATTTCGGAAGCATTAAAGGGGGAAGTCTCGAAAAATATCTCAGGGTCTGCTTCCTCGTTCACGACATCCAGCCTGGAGACGGTAATCTGTACCTTGCCCCGGTAGGAACCGGCATTCCCCCCAACTTCAATGATATCCCCCTCCTGAAACAGGGAGGAAAGTTCATTGACTCCATCCCAAACCTTGGCCTCAATTTCCCCTGTTTTATCGGCCAGGCTCAGCGTGAGAAAAGGATCACCCCTCCGGGTCGTTCCCACTTTTTTTTCCTTGACCAGGTAACAACCCAGGATCTTGTCATTCTCCGTGATATCCTTGACCCAGAGGTGAGTTCCAGTCTTTGATTTTAGTTGCATATATGAGATTATCCTTATGTTTGAGTACTTCCAAAACAGTGCAGATAAGATTAAGGCGTTAGGCACAAGGCGTAAGGCTTGGGGAAAACAAACTGCGAAAATCCATATCTTATGCCATGCGCCTTGAGCCATACGCCTTTGGCCTGGCGAATGCCATCACTTCAATCATCAAAATCCCCTGCCGGACCCTTGTCCGTATCCAGGCCGGCAGCCCGCTCATGGATTTTTTCGTTCGTCCAATCGGCAGGGTCTTCAATCCGTTCGGCCTTGGGCCCAAGGTCGTAAGAACCGGCATTGAGAATCGCCTCGATTGCCAGGGGCGCCGTATCCCCTGCATTAAAGACGTTTGTCAGCAGTTCATATACAAAATCCTCGACACCCTTTGCCATCCTTTCGCGCACATCCTTTGACTGGCCGAAAAGCTTGTTTTCAAAGGGCAGGTTGAGTTTTTTGTAATTCCCGCCTTTAATGTCTTTTGAACCGGCGTACTCAACCATTTCGGCCCACACCCCTTCCGTAACCCCGGCGTCCGCAACCTTTATGAAATCGCCGTTTTCGTCCAATTGTGCATTGCCGTAGTCATTGACCTTTACACCCCAGGTGATCATCTGGAGGGCCGTGGCCACATTGGCCTTTGTCGTGTTGGTTTCGCGGACGATGTTTCGAAGGCGGTCGGAGTTGTTCCCGGAAGTCCCGTGCTGGGCACCGGAGACCTTGTATTTGGCCAGGGCTTTGTGAATCTCGGATGTCAGGGGAACCTGGATACCCTTGTCGCTTGCCTCAATACCGTGGGTGGTCCCGTTATTCAGGGCGATCCAGTCCGGAAAGATGTCATGTGCGTTAAGACCCTGTATCAGGAAGAGTGCCTCATTCACGGTTGAGAGACCCTCCTTTCCCTTTATCTCACCCACCTCCGTCTCATATCCGGCCCAATCGGGCACATAGGGTTTGAGTGCCAGATTTGCCAGGAGATTCTGGTCATCAGGCAGGTGCGAGGCATCGATGGCAATGGAGGTTACGCCCGCGTCAAAAATGGATGGAATTTCTCCTTTGCCCGTTTCAACGTCCTTGTCACCCTTGATGCCGTAATGATCGGCATGGATGGCCACGGGCACGCTGATGCCCAGTTCATTCATAACCGCATCGACCTGTCTTGCCAGGTTCCAGAAATTGGACGCGCAATATGCATTTGCCCCGCCCTCTGACTTTGCGATCTCAATAATGATGGCCGCATTTGCCCTCTCTGCCGCCTGGAGCACCCCACGGATAACAAAATGATTCCGGCCGTTGGCGGCAATGGTCATGGCCTTGCCTTTTTTTGTCATGGCCCGATCTATGACCTTACCACTCACAATCAGGGCCCTGGAATTGGGAAACAAACGGACTATATTGGGTGGGCGACCGATTTCAAGGGCCTTTTCAAATTCAGAAGATGTATTTGCCATAGCTTATTCCTCCCTGTTTAATTGAATATTGAAGATTGAATATTGAAGATTGGGTTAAACCAGCATTCAACTTTTCTTCCTAATTCTCTCAGTTTTCCTTGACGACACGAAAATAGCTGTCAATTCATCCGCTTCTTTAAATAGCGGCTCAACCAGTTCTTTGTTCAATAATTTTTCATCAATGATAAACTCCAGCCAGAAATGAGATTCATCTGTTTCTTCCAACACGATACTTAGTTTTGAAATGAAACTCGCCTTGGATTGTGCAATGCAAGCAGCCCGGTAATTTGAAGCCACGGATGTAGAGCATCTAATCAATTGCCCACGAACATGCCTGCCAAGCACGGTTTCAGGCAGTGCCATGCTCAGTTTTACGCAGCGGTGAGCGAATTCTTTTGTCCTTATCTTTAGCTCATCACTATTCATTTCCACCCACAATCTTCAATCTTCAATCTTCAATCGTCAATCCCATGCGGTTCCACTATTACCTTGACACATTCATGCTCCACGGGAGAGCAGACCGCCTCAAAACCCTTTGGTCCGTCTTTCATGGTTAGCCTGTGTGTCACTGTTTTTTCAACAGGAACTGTTCCAGCCCTTATAAGCTTGAGGGCGGTATCGCAGTCATAAGGGGCGCCCGCATAGGTGCTTGTCAGGGTGATTTCCGTTCTCCAGAAAAGGTCATTGATTTCAGACGGCAGCATTGCGCCTTCCGCGGCCCCCGCAAAAAACAGGACAGTGCCTCCTTTTTCCACCGCTTTGAGGGCCAGGGGAATAAATCCGTCAAAACAGATAATAACAAGATCCATGAGGCGGCCTTCATTGGCCTCGCGAATAGCACTCAAAAGAGACTCATCCGCTTTCAGCGCGAGATGCGCCCCCATTTCCTTTGCCTTTTTGAGACGGAAGGGGATTGTATCCGCGGCTACCACAAGACCGGCGCCCAGGGCCCGGGCCAGACCCACATGGAGCAGTCCTGAGATACCGCTTCCAAGGACAAGCACGGACTGGCCGGGTTTCAGGGTTGCGTTTTTCTGGCCCCTCAAGACACAGGCAAGGGGTTCCATAAAGGAGGCTTCCGGGTAAGAGACGCCGTCGGGAATAAGAAAAACCCCGCGATCCACGTTGATTGCTGGGACCCTGACATATTCCGCAAAGCCCCCCGGATAAAAGTGGGTACCCTTTAATAAGGTATCACATACCGTGTGATGGCCGTTCAGACAGTAATGGCAGGTGTTGCAGGGCACATGATGGGTTGCGGCCACCCTGTCTCCGGGGCTGAATTTTTCAACACCTTCTCCAACTTCCACCACTTCGCCCGCGACCTCATGACCCAGGACCAGGGGTACCTTATCCCGGCGGTACCACTCCATCACGTCGCTCCCGCATATCCCGCTGGCAACAACTTTCATGAGCAGCTCACCCGGCCCTATTTCAGGCACGGGCATCTCTTCAACGCGGACGTCAGCGTTGCTGTAATACATCAAAACTTTCATGGTTTTGTCTGTCATTTTTTAACCGCTATTGGCCCTGCGATATTTACTGATGAGTACATAAAATGACCAACATCTCCGTGATGATGCCTTCTCTTACGTTCCGAACCTCCCGGCATGGTCTTTTCTATGACTTATCTGCGGGGGAAACTTGCCCCCTCCGCTGTTCTCCCGCTCCTTAAGAGCGGGAGCCAGGGCTTCCCCCACAGCTAAGTCATGAAAAGACGGCGGCCTCCCGGTGGTCACTTCAGAAAAGGCGTCATCACTTCGATGAGCCATATCGAGTGGGTTATCTTCTCCTTGCTGACTCTCAACCCGTCAGTCACTCGCGCTGTCCTTCAACTCCTGGAAAAGCTCAAATGCCTCCTTGGGTTTCAGATTATCATGAATAACACCGTTTAGTGCCCTCATTACGGCCGCGGGATGCGGGTTCTGCCAGACATTCCTTCCCAGGTTGACCCCTATGGCGCCTTTCTGCATTCCGTCGTAAACGAACTCGAAAACCTCTAACTCGGTCTCGCACTTGGGTCCACCCGCAATGACTACCGGGACCGGACACCCTGTGGCCACTTTGTCGAAGTCTTCACAATAATAGGTCTTTACGATCCTCGCGCCCAATTCCGCTGCAATGCGGCAGGAAAGGGCCAGAAACCGTGATGTTCTCTTGTCAAGCTCCTTTCCCACTGCGGTTACGGCCATGACCGGAATGCCATAGTCTTCACATTCGTCAACCAGAAGAGCCAGGTTCTGAAGGGTTTCCTTTTCATAATCGCTACCCACAAAAATGGAGATACCGACTGCCGCCACATTGAGGCGTATCATTTCTTCAACAGATGTAGTGATCACCTCATTGGCCAGATCTTTTCCAACCACGCTGGTAGCCCCTGACACCCTCAAAATAATAGGGGTTTTGATCTTCGGATCAATGGATGCCCGAAGGACTCCCCTGGTGACGAAAAGGCCGTCCGCATATGGGAGGAGTTCCCGGACCGTGTCCTGAGGTCTTTCAAGACAGCGGGTGGGTCCCTGGAAATAACCATGATCTATGGGCAAAAACTGGCAGTGTCCGTCCGGCTTTATGACCCTGGAAAGACGGTTTTTCATGCCCCAGTCAAGGTTATCCGCCCCTTTTATCCATCCTGTCTTGGCCCGTGCCTCTTCAGGAGGCATCTCACTTATGTCCCTTGCTTCCAACAGCCTCTCCGCGTCTGCCATATTTCTTTCCTCCCTTATACGACTCTTTGCATTCTAGGAGGCTGCCGGAAAACCCGCATCTCCCCGCCGAAGCGGGATTTCGTGCGCCTTGCATCTGCACATTTTCCAACAGCCTCTAAAGTTCCAGTATTTCAACAGGCTCCCATGACCATAATTGCCTTTACCCAGAAATGCCTTCACTCTTCTATGCCCCGTTAGGCTAAAGGCAATTTATTGATGGACACCTATTTTTTCCCAATAAATATTATTGTTAAGCAAACAGCCCCGTGTTGTCAAGCTACCATCAATAAAAATTCTTGGTGACAAATCCTTGACCTGTCTTATATATTGGACAATCGGCTTCTTCATGAAAAGTCGAGGGAGGCGCTCTAATATGCCTGAATTTGCTTGTTCCAATGTCACTCGTTGTTTCAAAAGGCTAAAATGATATGGGAAAGGCCTTTTCAGAGGAGAAGAAAAGGGAATGAATAGAGAAAAGCACAACGATTTACCACCATGCATGATCTTTATTGATAAAGAAGGGCGTTGGTACCATAAGGGTGCCGAGATGATCCGCCGGGATTTTATCCGGCTTTTTTACAAGAATATGGAGTTAGATTCCGAGGGCCGCTACGTGATCAACTGGAGCGGTGAGCGCTGCCGGGTGGACGTGGAGGATACGGCCTTTGTTGTTCAAAGGGTTGTCAGTCAGGATGGGGAGCGAACCGGGAATGCCCGGTTTGTTTTGAACTTGAGTGATGACACGGAAGAGGATCTGATGCCGGATACCCTATGTGTGGGCCCGGACAATGTTCTTTACTGTAGAGTAAAGAACCGCATCTTTCCCGCCCGTTTTAACCGGGCCGCCTATTACCAGTTAGCAGAGCATATTGAAGAAGAAAACGAGTCCTATTATTTGTCCCTGAATGGAAAGAAGTACAAAATTCTATAATTTTCCATTGAATATTTGAAATCGTGAATCAAGGATTTTCGAGCAAGAATCGCCAATCATCAATAATCAATAATAAATAATAAAATCACCCCCCTGTCACGGGCGTAACAATCTCTACCTCGGCATTTTTTCTCAGGTCCAGAAGCCAGTTTTCAAAGGCTGTTTTGTGCTTTACCTGCATCAGCGACATGCGGTATTTCTCTTTTTCCTTTAGATACTCGGTCTCATCGATCCCCTTGTATGCCTCCCATGTGATAACGTAAGCGCCGAGATCATTTTCAAAGATCGTATCCGGATATTTTTTGTCCTGACTCAAGCCAAAGACGGCCTCCTGAAGGCCCTGAACATTTCCCAATTTGGGCACAGGATCCCTGCGTGAAAAAAAATCTGTCTCCTCGGTCTCTTTTTTCTTCTGCTTCGCAAGTTCATTCCAGGGCTTTCCTTTATTCAGCTCTGCAAGAAAGTTTTCAGCGGTAGCCCTTGCTTTTTTAGCAGCAAGATCCGTGATCAGGGCCTCCTTGACTTTAATGGACACCTCATCCAGCTCGGGCACGTAAGAGGCTTTCCGGTCTAACACCTGAAACAGGTAAAACTTGCCTTCCAATTCAACCAACTCGCTTGTCTCTTTTCCTTCCAAGGCAAAGAGTGACTGACGCAGGGTGTCGGTTCCTCCAATGCCCTCTATAGCCTCAGTCTGGGAAAAATAACCGGTATATTGAACCTTGAGGTTATGTTCTGCCGCGTACATTGAAAGGTCTGCGTCATAAGGCATCTGGTCGATCAGGGACAGCCCTTTTTCGTGTGCAAGCTCCGTGCTGGCATTTGTGATAATGCCCTCGGCGATCTGGTCGCGAACTTCCTCAAGCGGTTTTGTGCTTGCCTCTTTGATGTCCTCAACCTTGATGATATGATACCCGAAGCGGGTTCTTACAAGGTCGCTTATATCACCCTTTTTCAATTTGAATGCTGCATCCTCAAAGGTTTTGTCCATCTGGCCCGCCTTGAAATAGCCTAAGTCTCCACCCTTGGATTTTGTCGGGCCTTCGGAATATTTTCCGGCCAGCCCCGCAAAATCCTTGCCCTGACGTGCTTCTAAAAGGACGCCCTTGGCAATGTTTCTGACCTCTTTTTCCTTTTCCTCGGTGGCGCCCTCACCTAATTTGAAAAGGATATGCCTGGCTTTCACCTTATGGGGCTCTTGGAAGGTGTCCATGCGATATTCATAATAACCTTCGATCTCCTTGTCCTCGATCCTTACCTGTTCCCTGAATGCCTTTGGATCGAGTTCCAGCCAGGCGGTTTTGATTTTTTCCGGAACCCTGTAGGTCTCCCTGTTTTTTTTAAAAAATTCTTCCATGGAGGCCTGGTCCGGTTTGATTGATTCTTTATAAAGATCCGGTTTGAATTGGACAAAGCTGATTTTTACCTTCTCGCTGGCAAAGGTGTAATGCTCCAGGACTTCGCGGTCCGTCACCTGCATAAAGGAGAACAAAAACTGTTTTATCTTTCCGTCCAGCAGTTGGTGGGCCATGCTGGCCTCAAAATCTTCCGGTTTCATGCGATTATTGCTCAAAAGGGCCTGATAACGACCCATATGAAACTGGCCGTTTACCTGAAATGCGGGGTAGTCCATTATTGCCTTTTGGACCTCGCTCTCAGTGACATCCAGCCCCAATTTTTTGGCTTCCTTGCTGATAAGTTTTTTGTTGATAAGGTTCTCAAGTGCCCTGTTTTTCAGATCAAACACCTTTATCAGGTTGTCGTTCCATATCTGTTTATATTGTCTTCTGAGTCCTTCGAGAAGATCATGGTATTCCTTTTGATACTCAATACCGCTTATGATTTCCCCATTGACATAGGCTATTTTTAATCCCTGTCTGGCGGTGAACGAATAACCAAAATAAAAGATGAAGACTATGGCAATTATGCCGATCAGGAATTTTATCAGCCAGGACTTGGCATGCTTTCTCATCATACTCAGTAACATCAGGTGTTTCCTCCTGTGAACAATACCCTTATAAATACCTTTTCCTGGGAGGCTGTCGGAAAACCCCCATCTACTGCGTTATCCTCATCCCTCGTCACTGCGGCGTACTTTTATGTACACCTCTCGTAGATACCGCCTCATGGCGGTGATTCCCCGGGATTTCGGATGCCTTGTATCTGGAGACTTTCCATCAGCCTCCAATAGAAGCGCTTCTCCGACAGGCTCATGGGTCTCCAAAAAAGGAGCCCCGGATTTGTTTTTGATTTGGTGAAGTTAAAAATGATTTAGATAACACGAACTAACATTGATGTCCACGAGAATCTGGTGCTTTTCCCTCTCCCTTTAACATGCAAAAGGGTCTCTCTGATCCCACTGAAGTTGATCCCACATATCCCAGAATTGGGGGAAGGATTTACTGACACATTCTTCATCTCTAATCCTGACCCCGGGCACTCTCAGGCCTACCACAGCCAGGCTCATGGCCAGACGGTGATCTTCATGGGTGTCCACCGGTGTTCCGGAAAGCCTTTCTCCCCCGTGGATGATAAGCCCGTCGTCGATTTCCTCAACCCGTCCCCCCAGTCGATTCCATTCAAGCGCGATGGCATGCAGACGGTCGCTCTCTTTAAAACGAAGGTGATGGACATTCCGGATGGAGGTTTTGCCATTGGAAAAGAGGGCGATAGCCGCTAAAGAGGGCACCATGTCGGGCATGCAACTCATGTCCACATCAATACCCGAAAGCATACCGCCGTGAACGACCACCCGGTCCGATCCCTTTTCAATAACACAGCCCATCCTTTCCAGGGTTTCGAGGAATCTGATATCGCCCTGCCGCGTGGCATACGGATGGATATTCTCCGTGACAACGGTTCCCCCTGTCACGGCGGCGGCGGCCCAGAAATAGGATGCTGAGGAAACATCTCCCTGAATGGTCACATCCCCAGGCGAGTAATCCTGGCCCCGGGGAATCCTGAAGTAGCGGTAGCCGTCACGTTCGACACGAACCCCGAACTGCGCCATCACGTCAATGCTGATATCCACATAGGGTCGTGAGACCAGTTCCCCCGCAATCTTGATTTCAATATCATTTCCAGCATACGGGCCGGATAAAAGGAGAGAAGAGACAAACTGGCTGCTCTTGTCCCCGGGTATGGTAACTGATCCCCCGCGGATACCGTCGGCCTTGACAAGTACGGGAGGACAGTCATTGTTTCCAACACATGAAACTTCCACTCCAAGCTGTTTGAGCGCCGAAACCAAAGGCCCTATGGGTCTTTTCAACATCCTCTGTGTCCCGGTCAGGAGGAATTCTCCCCGGCAAAGGGCTACGACTGACAGAAGCAGCCGAAAGGAGGTTCCCGAGTTTCCAAGAAAAAGCCGCTTTCTAATCGAGGCAGGGCGAAATTTGCCCCCTGTCCCGGCAACTCTCATGCTCTTTCCCTCACAGGATATGTTCACCCCAAGCTCCTGTAAGGCATTGGCGGTATAGAGGGTGTCTTCGCATTCCAAAAAATCTTTAAGCAGGCTCTCTCCGTTTGTAAGACCGGCGGCAATGATTGCCCGATGGGTGATGCTTTTTGAACCCGGAATTCTAACGGTTGCACTCAGCCGGTATTTTGGTCTAATTGCTTTCATTCCGTTCCCGTAAGGCAGTCTCCGCCGCACGCCTCATTGTGCCGAACGGGGGATTGATTCCCGTCCATAAGCGTAATTGCTCAGATCCCTGGTAGACAAACATGCTGAGCCCGCTGATTGTTACGCAGCCACGGGCTTTAGCCATCTTCAGAAGCTTGGTCTCAACCGGGTTATAGATGATATCCATCACCACCATGCCTTCCCTGAGAACAGGTTCCCGGACAATGCATCCCTCAATGTCGGGGGACATTCCAACCGGGGTTGTCTGGATCACAAGGTCGGCCCTGTGTTCTCCGAGTCTGTCAAGAGGGATATAGGGACATTCAAGCAACCGGGCAAGTTCACTGCCCCGGGCGTCAGAGCGGTTGACCACTGATATGTCCACACCCTTTTCTTTTAATATGAATCCGATGGCCCGGGCCGCTCCTCCGGCCCCTAATATAAGACAGCTCCTGCCGGGAAGAACGCCCTTGTCGTTCAGGGCCTTGTAAGCGCCGAGGGCGTCAGTATTATATCCTGTCAACCGGCCGTCATCATTTATTATCGTGTTGACCGCTCCAATCCTTTTGGCCAGTGGATCCACTTCATCAAGATATGGGATCACCCTTGATTTAAAGGGAATAGTGACGCTCATTCCTTTTATGCCAAGGGCCCTTATACCTGTAATACAGCCCTCCAGATCTTCCGTTTCAAAGGCAAGATAGACCGCGTCCAGTCCCGCCTCCAGAAAGGCGGCATTGTGCATGGCCGGGCCAAGCGAATGACCTATGGGTTTACCCACGACACCATATATATGTGTATGCTGATCAATGGTCATGATGAAATTATATCCAGTATTTTTTTCATTTCCCTGACGGGGATCTGTCCCGAGGCGGATTCTTCGCCTGTTTCAAAGGAGGCGAAAGCAAGATAACCACCCATGAGGGGACCCGCAATTCGGCTGATTCGACCCATGGGCCCCATACAGAAGGCGATGATTTTGATACCGATATTTTTGGCCAACGGAATCAAACCCAGGACACGAAGGTTGTCTTGAGGTGCCCCTGCTTGAGTCACGATCTTAACGATATCCGCCCCTGTGGCGGCCATCTTTCTGAGAAGCCCCTCGAGTTTTTCCCGCGAAGGAGTTCCATTCAAATCGTGGTTTGAGATGATCAGCCTGGAAGCCCCATGCATTTGAAAGAGTTCACGACGAAACTCGGAAGGCAGGCTAAACTCCACATCCACAAAATCCGCGCCTGCTTCAATAGCCTTCATCAGATAGCACATCCGGGTTCCATAATCGGCTGAACCTTCTCCTCCCTGATCCTCTGAGCGATATGTCACCATAATCGGTTTGGAAACGGCCATGATGATTTCTTCGAGATCAAATGTCTCCATGACGTCCAGCCGTATCTCAACCATATCCGCGAGGGCTTCCGCTTTTGCCAGTTTTATCAGGGCCTCGGCATTATTCCGGGCCATTATAGGTGCACAAATCATATCTAATTGACGATCCTTGCTTGAAAATTGTCCATGGTTGGTTGTCATTTCTCCGTGATGGTCTCTTTGATCTTATGACCAAAGTGCCTTCCCGCATCTTCCACATGGCCCAAGACCTCATCGCCGGGCTTCAATTTAACAACCGAAATCGCCTCGCCCTCGCCATCAACCAGACGGACGGTCTCGGCATTCTGAAGAATTGTACTCACCGGACCGTTTGGTCCTGTTGCCTCAATCAAGAGCAGGGGTCTTCGTTCGATCTTAACCCTCCCGACCACCAGGGCCGTTGACTGGCCCGTAGCGTTGACCTTAAGGATTTCATCGCCTGCCCCGATCTCCGAAAGATAGCGGGTTTTACCGCCCGGGACCATAATATAGGCGTGGACCGGACCGGCATTCACTCTGAATGGTCTTGGGGAAACATAGGGGTTGTCTATACTCTCTGCATGGACCAGGAAAAGTGCCTGACTGCTGTTTCCTACCAGACAGCCTTCACCTGTTCCCATCACGGTACATGTGTCAACGCAAACCCTGTCTCCCATACCCAGGGGCCGAATATTATCGATTTTCAGCTTTACCTGATCAATGGTCTGTTGTTCGGATTTCATTTCATTTATTATTTCCCTGGCCCGGATGGGATTTTTTTGGGTTATTATCAGGCCGTCCACTCCTTTTTCCAGAATCCCCGCAGCAGTCCTGGCACCTTCCAGGTCATCAACCTCAACAAAGATATTACCGGTTTGTGCCACCAAGTTCTCAAGGGGGATGATCGTCCAGTCCCTGGTCTTCACAACAACTTTTTTCCGACGACTCAGTTTAACGATTTCTTCTTCATCTTCGGCCGATTGGATCTCCACGCATACCACATCTTCTCCCCACTTCAGGTCGCCATTATCAGAGACCGTTTTAATCAATCCCAATTCTTTGACGCCGGCGACCTTATCCCCTGAAACCAAAACGGCATCCGCACCTGACTCCAGGGCCGTTGTAACCAGTTCTTTTTCCCACGGATCGGCCTTAACCCATATCTCTTTCATGACTAAAAAACCTCATTTCTTAACGTGAATTTAAAAAAGTCCCGAGTGACTCAAAGAGTTCACCAAAGGCCTCTCTGTCTTTTGAACGAATAATTCGCAGCATTGTTTGTATGGTATCCAGATATTGCTCAGAGGATTCTTTTGCCCAGGGATTATCCATTAAAAGCGACTCAAACAGTTCCGGTGGCTGTTTCACCATGGACTTTATTCGATCCAGTCGTTGCTCAAAGGTCCGCGTTGAGCAATTCAAGATCTTTTCGAAACCAAAACCTGATTTGACCAAACAAAGGCCTAAGGCCAAGGTGGAAAAATGATTGACCCCCTGGATGAGCCCCATTATTTGATCGTGTTCAACCGGGTCCATAGCAACAACCTTTATCCCGGCCCTCTCCAGGACCTTGGTAAGCCATTCCAGCCCTTTTTTACCCCTTCCGGGGCAGAGTACCATCCTTTGCCCTTTTGCGGACGTCCCTTCGGTGCCGAACAAAGGGTGGGCGCCCACCACCTGGGCACATGAATACTGCAACATGGCCTTTAACGGTTTTTCCTTTACTGAAGTGAGGTCCATGAGCAGGGCATTTTCAGAAACCAGAGGGCCCAATTCCCGGATCACCTTAATCGTATCGGCTATGGGCACCGAAATGACGACCACGTCACACCGGCGTGCTGTTTCGACGGGTGTAAGATCGGTCCCGCGCCCGACTCGAAAAACCCTTTCAGCAACAGGTTCCACAAGATGGGCAAACCACGATCCCATCGCGCCTGTACCACCGACAATGCCTATCTTTGGTCTGGTAAAATTTGTGTCTATGGCCAAGGGTTCCTCGCTACGGGATAAGACCCAAGGTGTCTGAAGAAGACACAGTGGTCCTCCATCTTTTTCATTGCGGTTCGGACATCCTGATCCCGGGAATGTCCCTCTATATCCACAAAAAAGAGGTATTCCCAACTTCTTACCCTAATGGGTCTGGATTCGATTCGACACATATTGATTTTTTTTCGTGCCAGGTTTTCCAACACCTTATAAAGCGTGCCCGGACTGTGTTTAACTGAAAATAGGATAGAGGTTTTGTCCCTGCCGGTAGGTCGCGCATCGGTTTTCCCGAGTGCCACGAACCGGGTTACATTGTCGGGATGATCCTCTATATCCTCCGCCAGTATCTTCAGGTCATAGGTAGAAGCGGAAAGATTGCTCCCCAAAGCGGCAGCTTCGGGTTCATCCGCTGCCATTCGAGCGGCAAGAGATGTGCTCTCCACTTCCCTGAGAGCGGCTTTGGGCAGGTGATTTTTTATCCAGGCGCGACACTGAGCAGCAGCCATGGGATGAGAATAAAGGATCTTGATATCTTCAATACATTCCGCCTTTGACATGAGATGATGTCGTATCCTGATAAGAATCTCGGAACATATCTTCAGTTCATAGTTACAGAAATAATCCAGGGTGCCGTCAACGGACCCCTCAAAGGCATTCTCAATGGCGAGCACACCATGTTGACATATACCCTTATCCACCGTGTCAAATATCTCCTCAACGGACCCGGCAGGCTCAAATGTTGCCGAACGGCCAAAAAGGGACAGGGCCGCCTGGTGAGTAAAGTTGGCCTCAGGACCCAGGAACACCACTTTAAGGGTTTCTTGAACCGAACGGGAGGCAGAGATAATCTCGCCATATATGTTTATGATCGTTTCAGGGGTCAGGAGTCCATTCGCATTTGAGCACAGACGATCCAACACCTCTTTTTCCCTGGCGGCATCAAAAAGATCAACCCCAAGAGATCTCTTGATTTCACCGACCGAGACACCTGCCTCCTGTCTTTTTGACAAAAGGGAGATTATTTGCTCGTCAATTCGGTCGATTTCTTTTCTGTGATTTGCAAGGTTTCCCCATTCATCTTTATTGTTCATGCCACGTGCCATATTTTTTCCTCCTGAATATCGTTGAGATAGTTCAAGGCATAATCAACAGACGCGTTTTCATGAACAATCATTGAAATGGCGGCCACAATCCGGGTCGGATTTTTGTGCTGAAACACGTTTCGCCCGATGGAGGTCCCTGCCGCACCGGCCTCCATGGCGCCTTTTACCATTTCCAGCATGGACCGGTCCGATTCCATCTTCGGGCCACCGGCAATGATGACCGGTACGTGACACCCTTCCACCACCTCTCTAAACGAATCCCGATCACCGGTATAGGAGACCTTGACCACATCCGCTCCCATTTCTGCGCCTAATCGGGCAGCGTGTTTGATTGCCCCCGCATCATATTCGTCTTTGATTCTCTCGCCTCTGGGATAGATCATCGCGAGAAGGGGCATTCCCCATTCCGAGGCAGCATGCTCCACTTTTCCCAGGTCGGCCAACATCTCCTTTTCATGGCCGTTGCCGATATTGATGTGAACCGATATTCCGTCCGCGCCCAGCTGCAAAGCCTCCTCCACAGTGCACACGATGGTTTTGGCATTGGGCTCGGGAGACATTGACGTGCTCCCTGACAGATGCACGATGAGTCCGACGTCCGGACCGCTTTTTCTGTGACCCCTCACAACCTGACCTTTGTGCTCCACTATCGCATTGGCCCCCCCGATTGCCACCTGAGCTACGGCCTCTTTTAGATTCGTAATCCCCGCGATCGGACCCGAGCTCAATCCGTGGTCCATGGGTACAATAACCGCCTTCCCTGTGTTGCGATCAAATATCCTTTCCATCCTGATTTGTTTCCCTATCATTTTTCTTCTCCCTTTAAGAATTCTGTTTGTCTGAAAACCGGTTGTTACGCCACTCACTCCTAAAAAATAAAAAGGCCGTGGACAATCAATCCGCCCGCGGCCTTATTTATACAATTACTTCAAGGGCACACGGGCGGACCTCTCCAACCATAAAAATAAAAAAAGTCATGCCAGCATTTTTTGAAAGGATTTTCCATTGATTCAATTCTTATTTCAGTATCTACTGATTTTTTGTAATAGCTCAATATGTAGCTGCGCTAATTTTTAATTGCGGGGCGTGCTTACCCTCCTTCCTCTCCCCTCACACGCAAAAAGTGATCGGCCAGGACAATTTTCACCATGGCCTCTAACACGGGAATTATTCGCGGAATTGCGGCAACATCATGTCGCCCTCCGAGTTTGAGCCTGGCGGGGTTCCCTTCCCTGTCAACCGTGGCCTGTTCCCGTCCGATGGAGGGAATCGGCTTCACTCCGGCCCTCAGGACAATCTCGTCTCCATTAGAGATCCCGCCGAGGATCCCCCCGGCCCGATTTGAACCGAACCCGTCTGGTGTAATAGGGTCGTTGTTTTCCGAACCTCTCAGCCCCGCCGCCTCAAGACCTGCGCCTATCTCAACGGCCTTCACCGCTCCCACCGACATCACCGCCTTTGCCAGTTCCGCATCAAGTTTATCAAACACGGGTTCACCAAGACCGGGGGGACAACCGGTAACCCGGACCTCAACAATGCCTCCCAGCGTGTCCCCCTCTTTTGCGGCCTTTGAAATCACCTCTTCCATCCGTTCACTTGCAATAGGGTCAGGACAGTAAAGGGGACTTCCGTCTATAAGCTCCAGATTAATATTCTTCGCCCTTACACCGCCCAATTCGAGAGTATACGCCGAAACCGTTACGTCTAAAGGTTCCAGTATCATACCGGCTACGACCCCGGCGGCAACTCTGGCCGCGGTTTCCCTGGCAGAATATCTTCCTCCTCCCCTGAAATCAAAGTGGCCGTATTTTTTATAGTAGGTAAAATCTCCGTGTCCCGGTCGAAAAACCTGCCGCAGGATCTCATATGGCCTGCTGTCCACGTCCCGGTTTCGGATGAAAAGGGTAATGGGCGCGCCGGTAGTCCGGCCTTCAAATACACCGGACAGGATTTCCACCCGATCTTTCTCTTTCCTGGGGGTGCTGACGGGATGTCTGCCGGGCCTGCGTCTTGCCATGTCCCTTGCAAAATCTTCCAGGGAAAGACCGATCCGGGCAGGGCATCCGTCAATAACCACACCCACGCCCTCACCGTGGGACTCGCCAAAGGTAGTTATCTTGAATATTTTTCCGAGTGAATTTCCTGCCATAATTCTATCCCTGTAATCCTTTTGGCAGAGCCTTTATAATTGCAGCCGCCACTTCCCCGATGGAAAGAATACCGGTATCCACCATGAAGTCCCCAGCCCTTTCGTAAAGCGGTTTCCGAATGCTTAAGACCTCCTTGATCTCTTCCAGGGGATTGGCCCCTGTGAGAGATGGCCGGTGCCTGCCCGATTCCCGGTCCTTAACCATCCTATGCTTGAGAACGTCGCCTCCGGAGCTAAGCCAGACCAACCAGCCGTTCTTTTTCAGATTTTGCACATTTTTTTCATCCATTACGAAACCGCCCCCCGTGGCGACAACCAGATGATCCTTCCTGGAAATTTCTGCAACCAGTCTTTTTTCAATCTCCCGGAAATGATCCCATCCTTTTCCGGCAACTATTTTCTCAATGGAAGATCCTGTATCTTTTTCAATCAGTGCGTCAGTATCCAAAAAATCTCTACCCAGTTCCGTGGCAAGGATCTTTCCTACTTCTGTTTTTCCGCTGCATCGGTATCCGATCAAAACGATATTCATAACCCCTGTTTGCTCCAGACCAAAAAAAAAGGCCGTGGGCAATTATTTATGCCCACGGCCCTAAGATTTCAGAAATCAGCTTATCGGCACATGGACATACCCCTCCCGTAAAAATAAAAATAAAAGTTCTGCCATGGTTGATAGCTGATAATCATTTGTTTGGTTATTCCTTTCAGTCAATAATAAAATAAAGAAAAGGATCATTAAAACATCGAAATGCCTTTGTCAAGAAAAACCTTTCAGAAATCTTTACATTAACTTTATTTTCAAAAGGTAAAAAATAATCATTGACATCTGAAGTTCAGAAGACTAAAAGGCATGGTTCGGAAATTGAGTCCTTACATAAAACTGATACAGGGAACCATGACAGATTACTATCACAATATTATCGTCGTTATTAGCGCAACAGGGATACTTCTGTCCCTGCTGCTCCTCCTTTTGGTCGTCAGACTAAAATATCCCGGCCTGGTAATGACATGATTTAAACAAAATTCTTTAAAATCCGTTATCAGGCAAGCCTGATAACGGATTTTTTTTTGGCAAAAAGCATAATAAATTTTCAAGAAAATTGAGCGGATGGAATTATGAGAACAAACACGGATAACAACATGGAGGAACACGCCGCAGAGTCCCGAAGCAATGGGAAACTGCGGAGGGTCCTTATGACGCCATGCGGAACCGGGCATTTGTACAAGGCGTGACAGTATTTTCAAATCAGGAACATATTATCTAACTTCGCATTCAGCCGTAAGGAGCTTATTCCATGAAAGACCATATAACCATATTTGATACTACGCTCAGGGATGGTGAGCAATCCCCCGGGGCCAGCATGAATATTGCCGAGAAACTTCGTCTTGCAAGGCAGTTGGAAAAACTCGGAGTGGACGTTCTGGAGGCGGGTTTTCCCGCATCCTCTTCAGGGGACTTTGAGTCGGTGCGAACCATCGCCAGGAAGGTTCGAAATGTTCAAGTGACCGCCCTTGCCAGGACATCCAAAGATGACATCGACAAGGCCTGGGGGGCTGTCAAAGATGCAGCCAACCCAAGGATCCACACTTTTATCGCTACTTCGGATATCCATCTGAAACACAAGCTGAACATGGATCGAGATCAGGTGGTGCGGGAGGCGGTTGATGCGGTCCGGTATGCCAAGGGCTTCACAGATAATGTGGAGTTTTCAACAGAGGATGGCACCCGATCCGACAGGGATTACCTCTGCAAGATATTTGAGGCCGTGATCGATGCCGGGGCCACGACAGTCAACCTGCCGGACACGGTCGGTTATGCGGTCCCCGAGGAGTTCTCTCAACTGATTACCTATGTCAGAGAGCATACCCCCAATATCCATAATGCCGTGATGAGTGTCCACTGCCACAACGATTTAGGCCTGGCCACCGCCAACACCTTAGCAGGGATCAGGGCCGGCGCGCGTCAGGCGGAGGTGACAATAAACGGTATCGGTGAGAGGGCGGGCAATACCTCTCTTGAAGAGGTGGCGATGACGCTCTATACCCGCAAGGATATGATGAACCTGACCACCTCCATAAACTCAAACGAGATCCATCCCACCAGCAGACTTACCTCCCTGATCACCGGTATTGTCGTGCAACCCAACAAGGCAATTGTCGGGGCAAACGCATTTGCCCATGAGGCCGGTATTCATCAGGATGGAGTTTTAAAAAACCCGATGACCTATGAGATCATGGAGCCGGAGACTGTGGGTCTTTCCGGTAACCGTCTGGTGCTTGGGAAGCATTCGGGAAGACATGCCTTTAGGGACAAACTGGCCCAGATGGGTTATGAGCTTTCAAATGATGAACTGAAGCGGCTTTTCGGGAAATTTAAGGAACTGGCCGATAAACGAAAAGAGATCTTGGAGGAAGATATTGAGGCCTTAGTGGCTGAGGAGATCCTGCGCGTACCGGATTTGTATGAATTATCCTACCTTAACGTGATAAGCGGAACGGTTGCGGTCCCCACGGCAACGGTCAAGCTCAAGATCAAAGGGAAGGAGACCCAGGGAGCCGGCTTCGGTGTGGGGCCTATTGATGCCGCCTTTAATACTATCGCTAAAATGACCGAGAGCAGGACAAAATTGATGCGTTTTTCGGTCAATGCCATCACCGGCGGTATGGATGCCCAGGGTGAGGTGATGGTCAGGTTGCAGGAGAATGGGCTGCTGGCCTTGGGCAAAGGTTCAGATCCTGATATTATCACCGCAAGTGCCAAAGCCTATATCAACGGATTGAATCGTCTGGAATATATGAAAAAGAACCCAAGAATCTCTCCAAATGAGGGGCTCCGTTAGCAACGTGGGGATCTTTTGAAAAATCCGGTTTGCAGGAAGGGTTGCCGGGGGCATGCTGTCCCCCGGCTTTTCGGAGGTCAACAAAGATATGAAAATTGAAGGAAGGGTGTGGAAATTTGGAGATCATGTGGATACGGATCTGATTATCCCGGCAAGATATCTGAACGTATCGGAGGAGAAAGAATTAGCGAAGCACTGTTTTGTCGATGTGAGGCCTGATTTTGTTAAAGAGGTGCAGACCGGGGATGTTGCTGTGGCAGGCGTTAACTTTGGTTGCGGTTCTTCCAGGGAGCATGCCCCGTGGGCCATTAAGGCGGCAGGGATAGACGTCGTTATTGCAAAAAGCTTTGCCAGGATTTTTTACAGGAATGCCTTCAATATCGGTCTCCCCATCCTGGAATCTGAGGAAGCGCCGGAACAGATCAAGGAAGGGGATCGTCTATCTATCGACCTTTCAACGGGAGCGATTGTGGACTTAGCTGGCGGCATGTGTTTTTTTGCAAGACCCATTCCTGACTTTATGCGCACCATTCTGAGATCGGGTGGTCTAGTGCAATACCTGAAAAATTCCAAAACTTCAGCAGGGGGACATTCGAGTGTCTGAGAGGTTGCAACGTAGTCGTTGTT
Organism: Desulfobacteraceae bacterium; assembly: GCA_030666795.1. Classification (GTDB taxonomy): domain Bacteria; phylum Desulfobacterota; class DSM-4660; order Desulfatiglandales; family Desulfatiglandaceae; genus JAIOSR01. Next base: position 4,697 of record DAOUXC010000006.1, on the reverse strand, counting down.
CCGGGGCGTTCTGGGGGTTCATATGAAAAAACTAACAGGAGCGGAGATACTGCTCAGGTCACTAAGAGAGGAAGGTGTAGACACCCTTTTCGGTTACCCCGGCGGAGCGGTAATCGATATCTATGACCGGCTGGTCAGAGTGGATATCAAACATGTGTTGGTGCGACATGAGCAGGGTGCGGTCCATGCAGCCGACGGCTATGCCCGGACATCCGGCAGGGTAGGGGTTTGTCTTGTTACTTCAGGCCCCGGGGCTACGAATACCGTAACAGGGATTGCCACGGCCTACATGGATTCGATCCCTGTTGTGGTGCTGACCGGTCAGGTTTCCAGCGGGCTCATCGGAAATGACGCCTTCCAGGAGGTTGACATAGTGGGTATCACCCGGCCATGCACCAAACATAATTACCTCGTGACTGACATAGAGGACTTGAGCAGGGTGGTCAAAGAGGCCTTTTATCTGGCCCGGTCAGGAAGGCCGGGACCCGTGCTGATAGACCTTCCAAAAGATGTGATGACCATGACAGCACCCTACAGACCGGGTAAAAGGATTAAACTCAGATCTTATCAGCCGACCCATAGACCCAACTTGAGACAACTGGACAAGGTTGTCCGTCTTGTAAAGGAGGCGAAGAGCCCTCTGATCCTTGCCGGAGGAGGGGTGGTGCTTTCAAAGGCAGCAGGGGAATTGACTCGTTTTGCAAAGAAGATCGAGGCCCCTGTGACTGCAACGCTCATGGGATTGGGGGTCTTTCCTGCTCAGGACCCGCTCTGGCTTGGCATGCTGGGGATGCACGGGACCTACCGGGCCAATATGGCTACGTCACGCTGTGATCTTCTCATTGCCGTGGGAGTGCGTTTTGATGATCGCGTAGCAGGGAAGGCCGACACTTTTGCGTCCCAGGCCAATATTGTTCATATAGATATCGATCCCTCATCCATCAGGAAAAATGTCCCGGTAAGCATCCCGGTGGTGGGCGATTGCAGGTTGGCCCTTAAAATCTTAAACGACCTCCTTGAAAAGGAAAAGCTAAACGGTATTCGCGAGGTTCGGGTGCCGTGGCTCGGGCAAATCGAGGAATGGAAGAGCGCCAAACCCCTTGCCTACGAACAGGACCGTGTGATCAAGCCCCAGTACGTGATTGAAAGTTTATACAAGCTTACCAGGGGCGAGGCGGTCGTGACCACGGAAGTGGGACAGAATCAGATGTGGGCCGCCCAGTACTACCATTTTGATAAGCCCAACTCCTTTATTACCTCCGGGGGTTTGGGCTGTATGGGTTTTGGGCTCCCCGCGGCTATCGGTGCCCAGGTGGCCAGACCGGACGAAATGGTGGTGGATATCGCGGGCGACGGGAGCATCCAGATGAACATCCAGGAGATGGCAACCGCGGTCCAATACCGGCTGCCGATCAAGATAGTGCTTCTCAATAACCGATACTTGGGCATGGTAAGACAGTGGCAGGAACTATTCTATGACCGTTGTTATGCCTGCACGGGAATGGATCATGCTCCGGATTTTGTTAAATTGGCCGAGGCATACGGTGCGGCCGGGTTGAGGGCCACCAGGCCTGAGGAAGTGGAGCCTGTCCTTAAAGAAGGGCTTTCTCTGGATAAACCGACACTGATGGATTTTTTGGTTGAGAAAGAGGAAATGGTTTATCCAATGGTGCCTGCAGGGGCGCCTATTACGGAGATGCTTTTGGTGTGAAGGCGGTTGTCACGTTGCACATAAAATCGTACAGGAGAATGCAGGCGGAGTCATGGGTCAGACAAAAGAAGAAAGACATATTTTATCCGTGCTGGTTGAGAACCAGCCCGGAGTCCTGTCCAGGGTGGCAGGTCTTTTCAGCGGGCGAGGCTTCAACATTGAGAGCCTCTGCGTGGCAGAAAGCACCGATCCCCTTGTCTCAAGGATGACGATTGTGACCATAGGGGATCTGGGTATGGTGGAGCAGATCAAGAAACAGCTCAACAAGTTGGTGAATGTGATAAAGGTTGTTGATTTTACAGGGACGGATTTCGTGCAGAGGGAGTTGGCCCTGATAAAAGTGCGGGCCAGGCCGGAAAACCGCGCCGAGGTACTCCGGATGGTGGATATTTTCCGGTGTCAGGTAGTAGATGTGGGCGCGGAATCCTACACTGTTGAAATGACAGGTGACGAAGGTAAGATAAGCGCCTTTTTGAACCTTCTAAAACCGATGGGCATAAAAGAAATCGCACGGACAGGTGCTCTGGCCCTGGCGCGCGAAAAAAAATAAAGGAGGATTTATGGCAAAGATAGATTTTGGCGGTATATTGGAAGAGGTTATCACTTCAGAAGAATTCACCCTTGAAAAAGCACAGGAGGTCTTGAAGGATGAAACCGTGGCCGTACTCGGTTACGGGGTCCAGGGACCCGGTCAGGCCCTTAACATGAGGGATAACGGGTTCAGGGTCATCGTGGGTCAACGTGAGGGCGGCAGTTCGTGGCAGCGTGCCATAGATGACGGTTTTGTACCGGGAGAGACCCTTTTTTCACCCAAAGAGGCGGCCGAGAGGGCGAGCATTATCCAGTATTTGATATCGGACGCGGGACAGGTGGCCCTCTGGCCGGAGATCAAGACCTGTCTTAAAAAGGGCGACGCCCTATACTTCTCACACGGATTTTCCATCACCTACAAGGAGCAGACGGACGTGGTCCCGCCACCCGATGTGGATGTGGTACTGGTGGCACCCAAAGGTTCGGGCCGCACGGTGAGGACCAATTTCCTGGCCGGAAGCGGGATCAATTCCAGCTACGCCGTTTTCCAGGATGCCACGGGCCACGCCCTGGAAAGGACTCTTGCCGTGGGCATTGCCATCGGTTCGGGTTATCTTTTCCCGACAACCTTTGAAAAAGAGGTCTACAGCGATCTCACCGGCGAGAGGGGTGTATTAATGGGTTGCTTAGCGGGTGTGATGGAGGCGCAGTACGGAGTCCTTCGCAAACAGGGGCACACTCCAAGCGAGGCATTTAATGAAACCGTTGAAGAACTGACCCAGAGTCTTATTCGGCTTGTTGCCGAGAACGGGATGGACTGGATGTTTGCGAACTGCAGCACAACGGCCCAGAGGGGGGCTCTGGATTGGGCGCCTAAGTTCAGGGATGCGGTAGCCCCCCTTTTTGACGATCTGTATCAGAGTGTTGTCACGGGGAAGGAAACCAAGAGGGTCTTGGAGGCTAACAGCGCTCCTGACTATCGTGAGAGACTCAATAAGGAACTTGATGTGCTCGGGAATTCCGAGATGTGGAAGGCCGGGGCGGCCGTCCGGGCACTGAGACCTGAAAACAGGAAAAAAGAGATGTATGATTGCAGTCAATATCATCAGGATAAATAGATGCCCGACCTCGTGTTCTTGGCAAAACTGACCAGTTCGGTTTCAATAGTCGTTCTTCTATCTTGGATAGCGGAACATGTGAGCCCTAAAGTCGCGGGACTTCTGTCCGGTTACCCCTTGGGGGCGGCTATTGCCCTCTTTTTTTACGGCATAGAAATGAGTCCTGAATTTGCTTCAAAAAGCGCCGTATATACCATGACCGGGCTTGTGGCCTCTCAGGTGTTTGTATTCTGTTACTATAGGGCCTCGGTGTATTTTAAGAAATTAAATATCTTTTATTCCTCAATGATCGCCTTATCAGGATATTTTCTGGTGATATGGCTCATACATTTTGTCAAGCTAAATAGTGCTCTTGCGGTTGTCGTTCCGATTATTTCCATCTTCTTGTTTTCGCATCTCTTCAGGAAGATTGAAAATATGGAGATACAAAAGAGATTGAATTTAAGCTTCAGCCTTCTTTTTTTACGTTCCATATTCGCGGGCTCCATTATTTTGGTTGTTACCGGAACGGCCAAATGGGTGAATTCAACCTGGGCAGGTCTTCTCTCTGCCTTCCCGGTTACGCTTTTTCCCCTCATGCTCATCATCCATTTCACATACGGCACAAAGTACGTCCATACAATTATCAAGAATTTCCCCATGGGACTGGGATCTCTCATTACCTATGCCCTGACCGTTTCGATCGGTTACCCGTTTTACGGCGTTTATTTAGGAACGTTTATATCTTTTGTGATGGCTACAGGCTATTTACTTATCTATAATCTTATAACCACGAAGCGAAGATGCTCATGGAAAGCAAAACTAACTGACCTTCTGGGTCCTTTGCGTTTACGATGTTAAAAGAATAACCCCGAACCTCGAAATCCATACATGTTTACAAAGGAGACAAATTGAGGGAGAAAGCAGTTATGAAGAAAACATATAATATTGCAGTGATACCGGGTGATGGCACCGGGCCGGAAGTGGTGGCCGAAGGTGTAAAGGCCTTGGAGGCGATTTCGCAACAGTCTGATATTGATTTTCGATTCAAGACTTTTGACTTAGGCGGAGAGCGGTATCTCAAAAAAGGCGTCCTGCTGATAAAGGAAGAATTAGAGGAATTGAAGAGTATGGATGCCATATTCTTGGGCGCCATAGGTCACCCGGACGTGAGACCCGGGATCTTGGAAAGAGATGTCCTTTTGCGGTTGAGATTTGAACTGGATCTCTATATCAACCTTCGGCCTGTGGTGCTCTTTCCAGGGGTTGAAACTCCTCTCAAGGACAAAGGACCACAGGATGTGGACCTTGCGGTGGTGAGGGAGAATTCCGAAGGCATGTATGCGGGCGGAGGCGGG
>DAOUXC010000237.1 GCA_030666795.1 Desulfobacteraceae bacterium | reverse complement strand
GAGCATGTTCGCATGGCCATGCTCAACATTTCTTATGGTTTCCGCCCCCCCCCCCAGACCCTCCGGCCAGCGAAAAAACCCCTCACCGAACCATAGGCTCTATGAGCCGGTGGCCTGAACCCGCCGGAGATAGGCGGGCAAATCCCCCTTTACAAAAGGGGTGCTTTGAGCTATTCTCCCATTACAAAAGGGTTCTTTCAGGCCCCCCTTTTTAAAGGGGGGTGGGGGGGATTTTGTAAACCGACAATGCACCTGGATACGGTGAGGTGCAAAAGGGGTAGATTCTTGTTTAAAAGGACGACTTACATAACCGTTATTATCTTGTTCTCCCTAACATGTATCGGTTGCGCCGGAAATCGCGCGGCAACTAAGAAAAAGGCCGAGGCCTTTGAGAATCTGGGCATGGCCTTTGTCCGTGAGGGCAACTTGAGGGCCGGGCTTGCGAAGTTGTTGGAGGCCGTCAAACTGGACCCGGAAAACCCGGACCTTCATCATAACGTGGCCGTGGTTTACAGAAATCTGGGAGAATACAAACTCGCCCTCCTCCATTTTAACAAGGCATTGGTCCTGAAGCCTCGCTTTCCCGAGGCCCAAAACAACTTGGGCACCCTGTATCTTCTGTTAAAGGATTGGGATCGTGCGATCGAATGTTTCCAAAAGGCCGTGAATGATGTCCTGTATAAAACACCGTATATTGCTTATAATAACCTCGGCCTGGCCTATTACAACAAGGGAGAATATCAAAAGGCGATAGACAGATACCGGCATGCAATAAAACTGTTCCCCTCATACAGTCGTTGCTTCAGGAATATGGGACTTGCCTATGAAGCCATTAATAAATGGGATTTAGCCATTGAAGCCTATGAAAAGGCCATTTTTTTTGTTCCCGAATATGCGGCAGCCTATTTGAATGTGGGGACACTTTATCTGAAGCTTTATCAGAATAAAAAGGCGGCCGAGGCCCTGAGGCAGACTATAAAGACGGATAAGAAGGCCGGAATATATGCGGAAAAGGCAAGAAGGCTGCTCAAGACGATTGAAAGATAAAGGTTTCCCGTATATGGCGAAAGAGTGGGCACAGGCGGACAGGTTAAGCAAATTAACTACTGAGAGATTACAATTCTGGGACCAAATCCTAAATCACAAGCACCAAATTACAAATAAATCCCAAATTACAAGCACTATGCCAAAGGCAGGCAAGGATCAAAACCGTTTGTTATTTGGAATTTTGGTAATTGTGATTTGTTTGTTATTTGCGATTTGTTATTTGGAATTTATTTCGTATTCCAGTGGGGATATCTTTATCCTGATGGCGATTGGGGCCGCTGCGATTTTCTATGTCATCCTACTATCTTCCTTATTTCCTCAAGGGCATTCACATGATAGGCCGCTTCCAGGCTCCTGTTTTTGTACGCGGCAAAGGGTGTGCCCGCGGCCCGGGCTGTTTCTTGATCCACGGGAGAATCTCCCACATATAAGGCCTGGGCAGGGTCAATTTCAAAAAAGTCAAAGATTTTGAGCAGTGATTCCGGGTGCGGTTTGGGGTGTTGAACGTCTAAAGATGAGACAACAATATCAAAAAAATCGTTAAGTCCGTTCCCCACGATCACCTCCTCGATTGTATTGCTCCTGTTGGTGGCGACGGCCAAACCAAATTTAGGGGCAAGCCACCGTAACAATTCTATAAGCCCCGGCTCAATGACCATATCCTTGATAAATGGTGTGTAATCCATCTTCATACGATAGGCCTGGGCCTCCTTCACAAGATTTGTTTTCCGGAAGAGATATCGCACCGATTCATCAGCCGTGTGCATATGAATAAAAGGCACCTGTTTTTCTTCCATGGCAGGCAAATTGAAGCGGTTGAGAAGATGATTGTAAAAATTGATATTGGCCTGTCTGGAGTCAAACATCACCCCGTCACAATCGAAAATAACAGCAAAGTCCTTTTTCATGGAAATTGATCCTTTATAATACACTTCTCCTGTCAGAAATTCCCGGCGAACCCAATAGCCGTCAAGCTAATGATATCCGCGGCAGAATACTAAAAAAATCCTAAATATCAAATTACAACATCAATACAAACCATTGTTTTGATCGTTTGTATTTGAGATTTGGATATTGTTTGTAATGTGGTGCTTGAGATTTGGGATTTAACCCCAAACTTGTCATTTCACCTTTGTGAATGAGCATAGCCTGTAACGGCTATGCCCTGGGGGGAGAGGGTGGGAGGTACGCGGTGTAAGACTCCTTAATGGAAGTGCCTTTCCCTCATGAAGCCAAAAACCTGCAAGGCGGTCTTGATGATCACAAAAGTCATGCCGCACCCAATGATGCCAAGGGCGACATATAAAAGCCCGAAGAAAATAGTATATTCTGTGTTCCAGAGCCATTCAAAACTAAACGGGGTCATCTTTTCTCTCCTCGTATCACACTTTATTCATATATTGAAATCCTGGTCATCGGGACCAGTCGAAGATCCCACCCGCGGGTATCAGAGTTTTATCGCTTTGCCTTATTCAATCCGGGCGCCAGACTTTTTACTCAGCAACTGCGTTCAATTCTCTTTCTTTCGGAAATACGGGGAGATATCTATATGCCGCCGAAAACAACAGAACCCCGTATCCGATGACCGCCAAAGCAACCCCCCATTCCTGCCACGTAGGCAGGTAGCCCCAGAATCTGTCAAAGGGCATGACCGGTATGGCAAGCGTGACGATAATAAACACGAAACGATTAAAGATTATTCCCGTACAGTTCAGGAGGCACGCAAATATGAGCCAACCCTGTTGTTGTCTGACCTTGGGAATCATGAGGATAATGGCCGGGATGATCCCGCAGATAATGATCTCGACTACCAATAACCAGACACCGTATGGCCCCTCCCTGTAGAAGTCCATAAATTTTTGACCGGCATCGGGAACTACCCCGTATAGCCAGCCCAGGGTATCGGCGATTTTTAAAATCATGTAGAGAGAGAGTAGCCAGGCGGCTATCTTTGCAAGGCTTTGAATGGCCTGTTCGGGGACGAGCTTTTTGCGGCTTATAAATTCCGTGAGCTTGGTACATAATATGGTGAAGCACGGCCCTGCCGCAATGGCGGATAAGATAAAGAGAAAAAAGGTCCAAGGCCAGATATAAAACCCTCCCCTTGCCGCAAAGGGTCGGCCGTACATGACACCGAACATACCGCCTAAGGAACCCTGGTGGAAGAAGGAAAGGAACGTGCCGGTCGCTGCAAAAACGGCCATGATCTCATGCATATTGTGACCTAACAGGCGAAGCTCCTTGATCTTGTCCAATTCCCTGTTTTCAAGGATGATGGGAAGGAATTCGATGGCCAGGACCATGGCATAACAGGTGATACAGAAGGACACCTCAACCAGCATGGAGTGGATGTTGGCATGCCAGAAGATAAACCATCCCCGAAGTGGCTGGCCGATATCAATTCCTAACATGGCCAGTGCGCCCGTATAGCAGATGAAGCCTATGATCACGGCTGCATTGATAATGTCTTTTAACTCCTTTCTGCCGATGATATAGGTGAGGAAACCGGTAAAAAAGGCCCCGGCCCCCAATGCAATCACACCCAGATCAAAGACTATCCACAGGGCAAAGGCAAAGACATTGCTCATGTTGGTTTGATTCAGCGCCTTATAAAGACAAAGAAAAGCGGATAAACCTCCCCAGGCCAAAAGAGCAAGCCACGGTAATGTCCAAAAGAAAAAGACGGTTGGGGAACATCTTTTTGCGCCTTCCGGTAGCAATGGCGAATCCATCTATTCATCCTCCTGGTAAAATCGCTTTTTACCCAGTTGTCTTGTTGATCGACTTAAACTGGTCCGGCAGATAATTATCGGCCAGTTTTCGCACCCAGTCCTTGGTGGAAAGGTAAAAGACCTTGGGTTTGGTGTTCAGATGTTCAAGTAGCCTGAAGGCATTTCGGCTCTTGCTCAGTTGTGACACCTTGTGTTCCGGGTTATTCAAATCGCCGAACGTGATGGCCTGGACCGGGCATGCCTCGGTGCAGGCCGTTATATATTCATCTTCCTCGATCTCCCGTCTGCCTTCGGCGTATGCCTGGTTTTTGGCCCTCATGAGCCGGTGATGGCAGAAAGAACATTTTTCAACTACACCCCTCATGCGGGGGGATACCTCGGGAGTCAGGTAACGGTCCAGCCCCTTGCCTTTTGGAAAGTATCCGTCCCACCAGTTAAAATACCTTGCATGGTAAGGGCAGGCGGCCTGGCAATACCTGCATCCTATACAGCGGGTATAGACCTGGCTGACGATTCCGGTGTAGTGGTCCAATTTTGTGGCAGTGGCAACGCACACTGAGACACACGAGGGGTGATGGCCGCCCCTTCCGTCTTCGTCACAGTGCATGCAGGGCCTGGGAAAATAACTGACCTCGGTTTCGGGAAATTCCTTGCCGTTGGTGATCTTGTAAAGCTGCATCCAGGTGATACTGCGTTCCTTGTCCGATTCGTCACTCCTGACTGAGACGTTGTTTTCGGCCGCGCACGCGGTCATGCACGTCCCGCACCCGGTGCACTTATCCAGATCGATGACCATCCCGTATTTGTAGTGTTTCCCCCGGCCATGTTCTTTTTCCATGATCTACCTCACATTATACAAGTGCTTCGCATTTCCATTAATAAAATCGCGAAGCGATTTTATACCTTAATTAGCTTAACGGGTGTGTTCCACCAGACCGGTTGTCCGCTTAAGGGGTCTTTTCCAGTATGGATAATGTCATTGGGATTGATCCCTTTTCCATGTAGAAATTCGTCATAGGCCGTGTGTCCAAGTCCCAGCGGAAGGTATACAATCCCGGGCATGGCGCCTTCAAAGATGTTGACCCGAACCCGGACTTGCCCTGCAGGGGATTTTAAGTCTGCACGGTCTCCCTGTTTCAGGCCATATTCTGCCGCGGTCTTTGGGTTGATCTCGGCAAAAGATTCCTCTTTCTGCAACTGATCGTCAAAGAGCGTCTTGTTCAAAAAAGGCGGATTCGGTGCCCAGCCGCTGGCCAGATTGATCATTTCGTACGGTATCATGACAAGGGGATAGACCGCGAGATTAATCTTTGACGTCGATTCCTCGTAGTGGGGCATGAACATCTCATCGCCTGATACACCGATTCCCAGGTGTTCCCGTTGTGTACCCCCGGAAACCGCTAATTCGATCTGTGAGCTGAAAAACTCAAATTTGCCGGACGGGGTCTTGAAAATGCCCTCCCAGTTCTTGTAGGTGTGTGCCGGTCGGTACCATAAACCACCCGAACTTATCTCTTTCCACATGTCGTCGAAAGATTTGTAATCAGGTTTCAGGCTGGATTTCTCTTTCTGCAGTTCCCATACCGGAACGGAACCATCGTAGGATACAAGGCCACCGTTTGAATCAAAAAGGCCCTTTGCCCTTGCCTTTAAGACTGTCCCATAATCATCCCAGGGGAATGCGGACCCTACGGAACCCCCAAGCCCCTTTGCCAGTTTTATAATGACGTCCCCGGTGTTTTTTGTATCGTAAACCGGTTCCACAACGGGCCTGGAAAGCCCGTATAGCTGGTACTGGAGTCCGGAGGGGCACGCGATATCATCTGTTTTTTCGAGATACGTATGATCCGGAAGAATAAGGTCTGCCATATTAGCGGTTTCATCCCGGAAAGGCGAAAAGCTCACGATAAAGGGGATGTCTTTCATGCCTTTTTTAAAGACTCCGCCGTCAGGCAGCGTGTAAGCGGGATTGGCCGAAAACACAAGGAGCGTGTCTATTGGAGATTTTGGACTGTTGATAACAGCCTCCGCCAGGTTATTGATCAAGCTCTTGCTGAAGGGATATTGCATGGTCCCTGCCTTATCCAGCCGAGCCTTTTCGATACCTTTTCCGGCAATACCGTCCATCTTGATTTCAGGAAGCGGGCTTAAGGGGAGGGGATCCAGGACAAGTACGCCTCCCGGATTATTTATGTTGCCGACCAGGGCATTCAGGCTGAGCACGGCCATAAATTCCAGAAGGCTCCCGTTTAAGGCGCCCTTTCCCTTGCCGCAAACGGCGAGTGGG
>DAOUXC010000219.1 GCA_030666795.1 Desulfobacteraceae bacterium | reverse complement strand
GGCGTTCTCAGCAATGAATGTTGATCCAATTTGAAATGAACGCAAGGCACTTAAATTGAAAATGATAGCGGCAAAACGCCGTAAATCGCAATTAGACTACTTTTTCAGGAAACCCTACGTATTTTATAAAATCCATGCCCGTTTCTCCGGGCATTTTAATATCACAAAGAATTAGATCGAATTTTGCCTCAAACAGTTTTTTCCTGGCTTCAGAGGCATTTGAGGCGAGCGTACAATCCAATTCACTTGCTTTCAGCAGGCGGGCTAAAAGGCGTCTGACCGGCTCTTCGTCATCCACCACGAGTATCCGGGGGTTGACCTTAAGGTCAGCGGGCTCATGATTATTTAGTTGTTCAAGGTCCAAAGCCGTGTTTTCCATATAATTGACTCCTTAATCTTATTGATTGCAGATAAAATCCATCCCTGATTCCCCGGGCATGTTCACGTCGCGGAGGATCAGATCGAAATGCCGGTGCGCGATAATGGGTCCGGGCTCATCGGCACCGGCGGTTCAGGAACGTATGTGACCCCACTTGAATAACAGGCGTTCAATCATGCGCGGAATCGGTTCGTCATCATCCGCGATCAGGATCCTTGCGGGGGTCTCATAGTCCTTTCTCAGGAATCTCATCATTTTTTTCGGCTCCTTCAAGTGTGTCTCCTTCCTCTGGAATCGCCCTTTGTCTCAGGGGGCTAAAAAAAGAGGGCGGGATTTTTGTTTTAATAACTGGTTGCAATCAAGGTATATCAAGAATCGTGCCACCAATCTCATTCGGGAAATATTGCTGTAAATACATCTGGTTAGGCCAAAATCGGTATGATTTCCGAACCCCTGGAAATTCCTGTTTAGCGGGATATTTACTGTCAGGCAGGAATTATTCCTGTTTTACGGGACCTGTTCGGCAGTTGACGCTCAGCCCCTTAAAATTTGCCACGAAGACACAAAGGCACAAAGTCTTGACATTAAAATGCCTTTTTCGTGTCTTAGTGCCTTGGTGGCGAAAATGCCTTTCCTTTTCACGTTCCGGCCTGGCATTCTACTGTGTATTTTCAGGCTCTTCCATTTCATCTTCTTCGAAATATTCAGGATAAAGTTCCTCGGCACAGTGGGGGCATATGCCATGGCTGAATTCTGTTTCCGAATGCCTGCTGATGAATGTCTCGATTTGATTCCAGTATCCCTTGTCATCGCGTATCTTTTTGCAGTTGGAACAAATGGGAAGCAAGCCACTCAACGTCTTGACTTTGGCGAGCGCTTCCTTAATCTTGTCTCTTTCTTCTCTCAGTGCCTCTTCCGTCAGTTTTTGATCCGTAATATCTACCATAACGCCAACCATTCCTTGTGTATGACCTCCGGCATCACTATAGGTGGCCTTATTGAAAAGGAAATCCCTTTTTAAACCATCGGAACACTGAACCGGTGCCTCATAAATCTGTGTTCCCGGATTCCGGATAAACGCCATATCCGCCCTGAGATAAATATCTGCCAGGTCTCTTGGAATGGCTTCGGGAAGGTCATAGAGCGAACAGCCGATAATCCTCTCTTTGGGTAATCCCATGATTTGTTCGGAAAAAACCTTATTACAACCCAGATAAATGCCTTTCCGGTCTTTGTAAAAGATGGGGTTGCGGATAGTGTTAAGCAATGTTTCCATAAAATTTATGTTGTTTTGCAGAGACTCATCCATTTTACGGAGATAGTCTATAAATTGTACAAGTATAAAGACGACGAGTATCGAAACGAAAAAAGCGGCAACTACACCCGTTATAAGGTAATCCTGCGTCATACTCCCGATGAGTATGATGCTCATTGATTCCACAATGATTGCCGTGAAAAGGACGGAAAACAGGACGGAAGACCACAATAGATGCCATGGATTGATACCCATGAAAATTTGCACCATTTTTCTTTGAATTTTTTTTGTCACAGAAAAACACCTTCACTTTTTTATAAAACTAAATAATTGGCAGGGGAGGCTATTTGTGAGAGCCCGCCTTTCCTTTATTACCAAATCTTCAATATTCAATTTACAATCCGCTGGAGGCTGACAAGTCCTCAATATTCGATCCCTAACTTTAACTGTCCAGCACTTCCCGCACCTTAATTGCCAGGTCCATGGGCTTAAACGGTTTTTGAAGGAAGTGCATTTGCGGTGACAGTATGTGATGCTTGATAATGGTTTTGTCCGTGTATCCGGACATGAAGAGCACCCTGGTCTTCGGCGTGATTGAATCCAGCCGTTTTGCCAGTTCGTGTCCGTTCATGCCGGGCATGACCACATCGGTCAGCACCATATGGATCGGGCTTTCATGTTCCTCACAGATATTCAACGCGCTTTCACCGTTTTCCGCCTCAAGCACCTCGTAGCCGTATTGCCGAAGGACCTTTACGGCCAGGTGCCTGAGCATCTTTTCATCCTCCACCACAAGGATCGTATCGTTCCCTTTCAGTGAAACAGGTGAAGCCTTCTCCCTTTCATTCGGCTCATTGTCAGCTTTTGTCCTGGGAAGGTAGACCTTTAACGCGGTTCCGGTCCCGGGCTCACTGTAGGCCCAGACAAAGCCCCGGTTCTGTTTTACGATCCCGTATACAGTGGACAGGCCCAGACCGGTCCCGCTGCCCATTTCCTTGGTGGTGAAAAAGGGCTCGAATATGCGCGACCGGGTTTCCTTGTCCATTCCAATACCCGTGTCGCTTACGGCTAACATGACATATTGACCCGCACTCCCCTCTATTCCCTGCGCCCTGAAGTAATCCTCTTTGAGTTCCACATTGGAGGTTTCAATGGTGAGCACGCCCCCTTCGGGCATGGCATCCCTCGCGTTCACAGCCAGGTTGACTATTATCTGATTGATCTGGCCGGGGTCTGCCTCGATTTTCCACAGGTCCTCACCTTTTTCAGCCACCAGTTCTATATTCTCGCCGATCACCCTTTGAAGCATCTTGTTCGTGTCTTCCAGTTCTTCATTGAGGTCCATGATTCTCGGCTTTATGACCTGCTTGCGGCTGAAAGCGAGGATCTGACTTGTCAGGGAGGCCGCTCTCCGGGCCGCTTTTTTAATCTCAGAGATTTCCTCTTTCAGGGCACCGTCTCCGTCCTGTCTGACCATTGCCAGATCGGCATAGCCGATTATTGTGGTCAGCAGGTTGTTGAAATCATGCGCAATACCACCGGCCAGGGTCCCTACGGCCTCCATTTTTTGGGACTGTCTGAGCTGTATCTCAGTTATTTTCTGTTCGGTGATATCGGCTATAAATCCTTCCAGCGCCAGTAGCCCTCCTTCATTGGAATAAACACCCATCCCCCGCTCTGAGACCCATTTTACGTCCCCGCTCAAGGTTATTATACGGTACATCAAACTGAATGCCCGTTTTTCAGACAAAGCTTTCTGAACCTGATCCCAAACAGAACGCCGATCATCAGGATGAATGAGATCGCCGTAAGAGGGGCCTTTGTTGCCAAGCAGGTGAGCAGGCTCATAGCCCGTCAATTCAAGGGTCCCATTACTCATGAATTCCATGGTCCAGTTTTTATCATTTTTACAGCGGTAGGCTATGCCCGGAAGGTTGGTGATCAGGGTGGATAGCTTTCGCTCACTCTCCCGTAGTTCATCTTCTGTCCGCTTTTGCTTCGTGAGGTCTATTATTATACCTCTTAAACCAACAGGTTTATTGTCATTTATAATCGGTATGGAATGTATTATAACAGGAAAGGTGCTGCCGTCCTTCCTCAGTGCGGTGTATTCAACACCGCCCATCTTTTCTCCGCTCATAGACCTCTGAATATTTCTCCCCGCACTTTCTCTATCTTCAGGGACCAGCATTTGAAGAGCGTTCAGGCCTTCTTTTATTTCACTTTGTGTGTAACCAAAGAACTCATATGCATTACGATTAGAAAAAGTAAGATTGCCTTTCGAATCCGTTTCGTAGACAGTCTGAGGAAGTGAATCCGCGAATTCCCTGTATCTTTCCTCACTTTCCTTCAGCTCCTTTTTGGCTTTCATTCCCTCCGTGTTGTCTATGAAACTCTCAATAAGCAAGTTTTTTCCCTGATGATTTATTTGGGCCGCGTTCTTGATTATGGGGATTCTCTTCCCCCCCGCTCCCAGGAGCACACGTTCCGAATGGTCCACTATCTGCTTCAGATCAGTGATCGGGCATCGGCCCCTCTCCGCGGGACAGATGTATTCATGACACATGCGGCCTATTACCTCCTCCTCCTCCTTCGCCCCGATCAGGTCAAGCGCGTAGGAGTTACAGCTCAAGATGGTGTGCGATTCCGGGTCGATAACGATTACACCCGTCTTGACGGAGTCCATTATATGCTGCAGGTATTTTTCGCTTTCCTCCAGCGCCTCTTCCGCCTTCCTGCGACCCTCAAGGAGTTCTGTAAGCTCTGCTTTGATAAGTTCCAGCGCCTCAAATACGGGCCTGAAGGAATGGGAGGGATCTATCTCCATATTGTAGTTGTGATCAAATCCTCCCGTTTCCCAGTTAACGGCCCCCAGGTACTGCAGCAGTTCATCGACGTACTGCTCCGTGTCAGGGGGCGAAGCGGCCTCTTTGCGGGAAAAACCTGAAGCGCTCCGGGCCTGTGCTTCGGCCCTTCCGCGCTCTTCTTCGCTGATCAGTTTCAGGGCGCCTTCGAGATCCTTTGCCGTCCTCACCTTAAAGGGCATAAAGGGCCTGGCCAGATTGGTCGCCGTTCGCATAAGCCTGTTTGAGCCGTAGAGTATGTACATTCGGAAAGGCTTATACTCATTCCATTCTTTCAGCGAAGCCATATAGAGTTTTCGCGCCCTGCGGTTTACGCCTTTAAAGTCCCGCACGCCGGCTATAAAATACTCGAAACCCTCCTTTGGCACATGGCATCGCACGCTTTCCGGCGCATTGTTTTGATGGGTTCTATATGTTTTTCTTCCATATAACCGGTCGAGAGGGAATGGATAATCCTTCCATCAATGACATCGAGTTTTACAGAATAATCATCAAGCTTAAAGCCCCAGGCCGGGTCTGATACAATGTCGTGGTGCCTGCTCTTCTTTTCGGAAAAATTGACGAGCCGAGATTTAGCTATGACAGATGAATCACCGGGTTTGATTTCGCAGTCTTGCAGCATATCAAGGGCGAGCCTGACAGCTTGCGAATAGTCATCTGCTATTTTTACGTCAAACTTGAAAAAATTTATGTGTTTTCCAAGCTTGACGCTCATCTTTAATAGTGGCGAGAGACCGTAGTAGACGACTCCCCGAATTTGTTCACGTTTTTTTATATTGTCGATATATTTTTTGCGTGCCCGCAAAGAGGCCCCCTTTAGATTCGAGAAGTCTTCTATGTAGACATAGGGATTACCTTTCATTTCTTCCGCCAATATGCTGGAATTTAATTCAAAGAGATTCTCCACATCCTGGCGTTTCGCGCGTCCCTTCGACCGGCTAAAAAGGATACTCTTTCCAATCATGCTCACATTAGCCCTGTAATCCGTGCCAAAGCCGATATCCGTCCATTCCGGCTTGCGAAGAATGTGTAGTCCGCTTACAGGACACACATTGCTTGGCGTTGATTCAGTGAGGGCTTCTCTACGATTCTCATCTGCTTTTTCCATATTTCGGTCCATTACTTCCTTAATATTTATTGCTGTGGTTCCGAATCATTTTTTCCAATACCGCCTCAACCTCATATAGATTGCCGTCCATATAGGTCAGAAACCTGGGACCCAAATTGTACCCGATGGAGGTCATTTTATTCTCCCTGTAAGGTAGAATAAGAATAAAAGGTAAATCGGAAAGCAAATGGCGAATTGAATAAAGGTTCTTCAGGTCTTTTTGGTTGTTGATCAATATGACGGCGATTGTGCCTGTATCAGCAGGCCTGGATAGTCTATGGGACAGATCCCGGATGTCTCTGAAAATCTCAGCTTTTGCTTTTACTTCAGCCATCTGCGCAATCCGGTAAATTTTTTCTCTCGTTTTTATCAGGTCCGGTATGTAGAAAAGTATGTTCATTTCATATACCTCTCCTTGGAACACACCAGTCGAAATGCCGAACGTTCGTAGAACCGGCAAACAAACATGGCGTAGTATTTTGTCATGCCGAGATCCCTTAATCGGCAATATATGTGTAAAGGATTGAGGTAGTGCTGAAATCTGGCGCTCATAACAATATCAGTCCCCCGTTTTCAAATGTGCCTATCAAGTTAATCAAGATGCGTGCCAAACAACTCTTTGAGCATTTATATGTAATAAATTAAATTACTTGTGTGGACGTTATGATGTTGGTGGGACCAGAAAATGTGTCCTGTTGCACGGGAATTTTCTTGTCAGGCGGGAATATTTCTTATAAGGCGGGAATTAATTGAATAATGAGTATTGAAAAGTGAAAATCCAAGGAACTTTGACCTTGAAGATTGAAAATTTCAGAGGCGGAGCGAAGCGACT
>DAOUXC010000348.1 GCA_030666795.1 Desulfobacteraceae bacterium | reverse complement strand
TCGCAATCATGTGTTGTCTTAAGGCGTACTCATTAAGCGGATGAACCGAGAGATAAGGAGTTCAGTAATCTTG
Organism: Desulfobacteraceae bacterium; assembly: GCA_030666795.1. Taxonomy (GTDB): domain Bacteria; phylum Desulfobacterota; class DSM-4660; order Desulfatiglandales; family Desulfatiglandaceae; genus JAIOSR01. The sequence goes on along the minus strand of DAOUXC010000348.1, from coordinate 3,404 downwards.
TAAAAGATTTGACCCTTAATGGCCGAATTTTGCTTCCGGGAATCATAAGAACAGAGCTTTTGAAGGGTGCTAAGAACAAAAAGGAATACAATCGATTAAACGGACTGTTGAAAGGGCTGGAATATTTCCCCGTGCCTGAGGGATTCTGGGAAAAATTGTCACTGTTTTCCTTTGGTTTATTTGGAAAAGGGATTGCTGTACCTTTGATTGATACCTATCTCGCTCTCCTCTGTATTGAAAAAAAGCATTAATCCTGCACCGTGATAAACACTTTGATTGAATAGCTCAAAAATTCCCGTTAAAGGTGATGGACTCTTAAAAAGGCGCAGGGCGACTTTTTAAGAGTCCATCAGAATTGATATTTATGTAAACCCGCGATCTATGATTCAGCTTTTTCCTTGCTCTCCTTGCTCTCCTTTTTCTTCTTTTTTTTCTGTTGGCGTTTGCTCTTACCTGCCGGTTCTTCCTTCACTTTCTTTTTCTTGCCCTTATCCTCTTTAGGCGCGGCCGCCTTTTCAGCCTTGATCCTGGCCATTTCCTCCACCTTTTTTTCAAGGGCGGAGATCGTGTTCAGCCTCGCGTTTGTTTTCCTTATCTTTGCCCTTGTGCCCTTGATATTGGCATCTCTGGAAATCTCTGCCGGTTTAAGTCCTTTTTCGGCTAAAACAGTCAACCTCTGTTCAAGCTTACTCTCCAAAAAACTTTTTTGATTCAGTCTTGCCGCCTTGCTCTTTGATGGCATGGTGTTTTGCTCCTTTCTCTGTTAAGCCTATGACCCTGTTTTCAGGTAATTGGACAACCTGCCGTTAACTACTTAAAATTTGGGAAAATCCACCTTTATGGGTGAAGGCCAGGTCGTATACCCGAACTGAGATTTTACCTTTGCCAGGGCAATTGCCTCTTTTAGTTTTTTTATTTATTGTTCTCTTATCAGGAAATGGTTTAATAATAAACACAAAAATGGAGATGTCTACTATACGCATGAAACCCAAATATCTTTCTCTTAAGCCCTTTATCCTCTGGAAAAATGAAAAGCACCCCATTGAATGGCAAAAAATATTTGGACGTTCCGCCGGGCTTGAGGTGGAAATAGGCTTTGGTCTGGGGGATTTCCTTGTGCGCCGGGCAAGGGAAAAACCTGAAAATGACATTGTGGGTATTGAAGTGGCCTGGGTCCTGGTACGACGTGCCCTCAGAAAAATGGCCATAGCCGGTGTGGAAAATGCGAGAGTCATACGGGCGGATGCTCGGGTTTGCTTTGAAAGGGTGTTTTCTGAAAAATCATTGGGCCGTGCCTGGGCCCTTTTTCCCTGTCCATGGCCCAAAAAAAGACATTTGAAACATCGCCTTTTTACACATGACTTCCTGAAATTAATAAACAGCAGATTCGTTGATGACGGTGAGCTACTGATTGTTACGGATGATCAGCCTTATTTTGATTGGATACGGACTCAGGTTTCAGGGACCGGATTTGAGCCGCACACGCAATCCGTACCCCCGCGTTTTTTGACCAAGTACGAACGAAAATGGCAGGGATTGGGACAGCAGCGGTTTTTTGAATTACGGTTGGTCAAACGAAGGCATATGGAAATCACGTCAAAGGAGGAACCAGCATTGATAACGCATTGTGTGGATCATTTTGACCCAAAAAACTTCAAGCCCATAAATGGTCGGGGCGGGATCATGGTGGACTTTAAAGCATTCCTGTACGACCCGGAACAACGAAAAGGTATGGTCAGATCCGTAGTGGGAGAGGACAACCTGCTCCAGAATTTCTGGATTGAAATAGTTGAACTGGAAAATGGCTGGCATATTCGGCCGGCCAAGGGATGCAGCATGATCCCAACGGCAGGGGTTCAGAGGGCGCTGGATCTTGTGCGCGCCGCCACGGAAGGTTAATTGAATAGCGGGCACTGCCAACCTGCCTGAAGACCCTCAGTGCTGTTGTTTTTTCTTCATGGCTGCATAGGTTGCCATAAGCTTACTTATCCTGCTCCGGGGCCATAAGGCATTCTTTCAGAATCCGGGTATCATTCTCTGACATTTCGAGAAACTGGATGCCCATTCCGGTCGGTTGACCCGGTTGGGCCTTTTCCGGCGATCGCGTCCAGCGCACTTCTGACTTGACTTGGAGAGGATCGGGCGCACCCGGAAGCTTCAGCTTGAGAATAAATTGAAATCCGACCTTGAGCGGCTTTTCCGTCTTAATGAAGAGCCCTCCGTTACTCGCATTGGCAGTGTAGGCATTAATAAAGGCCTCACGTTCCCTGTATGTTATTGACAGGACCTTTGGCAACCTGGGTTCTGACCTGCCGCCTTGTTCATACAGTCTTTCAAGGATTTTTTGAAACCGCCGGGTCACGATCTCAATAATACTCCTGAACTGCCCGGAAAGTTGGTTGTATTCTTTCTCAAGGAATTCCCGGTCAATAATACCGAGCGTCGTCTGGCCAACAGCGCAGGCGGTAGCGGTTCTTTTCATACCCCCTATGAACCCGAGTTCTCCGAAAACTTCATCGGTCTGTAATACCTCAATAACGCATTTCTTTCCTCGAATGATCTTGGATATTTCCACGGACCCGGACAGGATAACATAGACCCAATCGCCCGGGCTTCCCTCTTTGATGATAGCCTGACCGTCTTCATAGGTCTCTTCGCCGGCCAGACTGTATACGTATTCCCCTGCCATCTTATCCCCCTTTATCAACGAAGGTGAAAATATTGCCGTTCTTATATCCTGCGGCCACCTTACGGCCTATTGTCTTTTCACTGCTCCCGTTCCGTCCAGGCGTCTGATTTTTCCATGGCTTTTTTTGTTAATTCCTTACGATAATCCTGAAGTTTTTCCGAAATGTGTGGGTATTTCAATGCCAAAATCTGTGCGGCCAGAACAGCCGCATTCTTTGCTCCCCCGCTTCCCACGGCCATCGTGGCAACGGGAATACCGGGAGGCATCTGAACTGTGGACAAAAGGGCGTCATTCCCTTTTAAAGGGGAAGAATCGATAGGTATCCCGATGACCGGCAGTATGGTGTTCGCGGCCATGAACCCGGCCAAATGCGCTGCCCAGCCTGCCCCCGCAATTATCACCTCAATGCCATGACCGGCCGCTGACACGGCATAATCCCTTGTCTGGTCGGGCGTCCGGTGCGCCGACAGCACCTTCATCTCGTAAGGTATTCCAAGTTCCCGAAGGATGACCGCGCAACCCTTCATCACGTCCGCATCAGACGTGCTCCCCATGACAACACCCACCAATGGTTTTTCATCCGGCATGGCATCTCCTTTGAAATTTTACAAAAGTACGTTTCTCAAAAAGGGATCATCCGGTTAATGAGTACCGTGAAGTTGATAGCTATAACGTTAGAATACCGGAAGGTTGAAGCAGTCTTTTCTTCGATTCC
>DAOUXC010000146.1 GCA_030666795.1 Desulfobacteraceae bacterium | reverse complement strand
TATTTTACATCTAATTAACTGTTATTACAAGCTTTATTTGTGTTTCAGGAGACCCTATGTAAAAATGGTGCCGAAGGCGGGACTTGAACCCGCACGGGCGTAGCCCACTACCCCCTCAAGATAGCGTGTCTACCAGGTTCCACCACTTCGGCACGGGTAAGGCTATTCCTTTGGTTCGCCGGGCTGGGCCGGGGCCGCGGTGCTTTCAGCGGCCGGGACCTGTGTCTGTACATCCTTCATGATGGAAGATGTGGCCCCTTTTCCGAAAAAGACTGAAAGACCCAGTGAAGTCAACATAAATATGATGGCTATGGCGGTTGTTACCTTGTGCAAAACCGTTGTTGCGCCGGAGCTTCCGAAAACGGTCTGGCTGGACCCGCCAAAGGCGGCCCCCATACTTGCTCCCTTGCCCTTCTGAAGCAGGACTATAAAAATCAACCCAACGCATACGGCAATGTGCAGGATTATGACAATAAGCTGCATTATGAACCTCTGTTTATTGAGACCTTTGCAAAACGCCCCCTTTTGTCCAATTTAGGCGTCAAGCTCAAATTTCAATCCTCAAAATACTGAATGTATTCTTGCGGTTGAAATTATCGCCTTCTCCCGCTCAAAGTCCGGGATCTTCGACTTGAACTTGACCAAAATTGAGCATTTTTCAAAGGTCTCATATTAATGGGGGTTATTTCGAGCCAAAATCAACTTATCAGTTTAATCTTATTCACTCATTTTTGCAATAAAAAATTGCAGTGAGAGTGAAATTAAAGACATCGGTAAGACATTGATGCCCGGAAGTGTGTTCATCTCCGGTTACAAAATCCCCCCTGGCCCCCCTTTAGAAAAGGGGGGAAAGCTCCGAAGTTTCCCCTTATAAAAGTTGGGAAAGGGGGTTAGCTTTCATTAAACCTGATCAGCTTCACAAACGAGTCTGCCTTGAGACTGGCGCCGCCCACAAGGGCCCCGTCAATATCAGCCTGTGACATGAGATCAGAGACATTTTCGGGTTTTACACTGCCGCCATAGAGAATCCGGATCTGTTGTGCCGTTTTTGTATCAAAGGTCTCCTCAATCCACTTCCTGATAAACAGATGCACCTCCTGTGCCTGGTCCGGCGTAGCGGTTTTACCTGTGCCAATGGCCCATACAGGCTCATAGGCAAGGATATTTGAGGGAAGCATCTGTTCGTCCGCCTTGAAGTTATAAAGAGACAGATCCAGTTGCTCCCTTATCACATCAAAGGTCCTGCCCGCCTCCCTTTCCTCCAGTGTCTCGCCAATACATACGATGGGAATCAGTCCAAGGAGCAACGCCGTTTTCACCTTGAGATCGATCATTTCACTGGTTTCGTTGTAAAGGGCCCTCCTTTCGGAATGACCTAAGATGACATGCGTGCATCCCACGCCCTGGAGCATCCTTCCCGAGACCTCCCCCGTATAGGCGCCGCTTGGTTCAGAACTCATGTTCTGACCGGCCAGAAAGATTCTGGATGTTCCAATGGCCTGTTCTATAGTGGAGAGTGCCGTAAAAGGGGGCGCAACCAGGACATCGACGTCATCCAAACCGCTCATGCCGGCCCCGATTTCCTTAACGAGCTTGACAGAGTCGTCAAGACTCAGATTCATTTTCCAGTTACCGGCAATCAAAGGTCTTCTTTCCATTATTCTTTACTCCCGATATTTTGTTCTTCTCCAATTTCGTTGGGGAAGAGGGTCCAATGATTCGCGGCTGTAAAGCAGTTCCCGCAGGTTTAGTTGCCGACCATGTACAAGGCCAGATCAATCATACGGTTTGCGTAACCGAATTCGTTGTCATACCAGGCCAGGATCTTTATCATATCTCCAACCGCCATTGTGGAAAGCGCGTCTATTGTCGAGGAGACCGAGGTGCCGTTGAAGTCGGTTGAGACCAACGGTTCATCGCAGTAGGCCAGAATATCTTTGAGAGTCGTTTCCGCGGCCTCTTTCATGGCATTATTGACTTCATCCACCGTGGCGGGTTTGCCTAACTGGACTACCAGGTCCACGACCGATACATTGGGAGTCGGTACGCGTATGGACATCCCGTTCAACTTACCCTCCAATTGGGGAAGGACTAAAGAGACGGCCTTGGCTGCCCCCGTTGTTGTGGGGATCATTGAAAGAGCCGCGGCCCTCGCCCTTCTCAGGTCCTTGTGGGGGAAATCCAGCAGGCGCTGATCCCCGGTATAGGCATGGGTCGTTGTCATGAGTCCCTTTTCAATACCGAAATTATCCAGCAGAACCTTGCAGGGGGGAGCAAGACAATTGGTTGTGCAGGAGGCGTTTGAAACGATATGGTGTTTCTGGGGGTCATATTCATGATGATTTACGCCCATGACCACCGTTACATCAGGCCCCTTTGCCGGTGCGGAGATGATAACCTTTTTTGCCCCTGCCTCTAAATGGCCGGATGCCTTTTCCTTGTCCCTGAAAAGACCCGTGCATTCCATAACCGTTTCGATACCCAGATCACCCCAGGGAAGTTTCCCGGGTTCTCTTTCCGTATATATCTCAATTTCCTTCCCGTTAACGATGAGGGAATGTTCAGTACTTGAGACATCCGCATCCAGAATACCGTGTGCCGAGTCATATTTTAGCAGGTGTGCCAGGGTCGAAGGGTCGGTAAGATCATTTATGGCAACAAATTCAATACCGTCATTATTGAAGCCTGCCCTGAAAACCATTCTGCCAATGCGTCCAAAACCGTTTATTGCTACTTTTAAAGCCATTTTTTACCTCCTGCTTGCTGTTGAATTCAGCCCGACTTGAACTGGTTTATATAATAACTTAGTTTGATAACCTCGTAAAAAGTCGCTTCGCGTCTTTTTCTCCGGCAATGTAGGGCGGCCTCTTCTCCCTTCGGGATTAGCTTGACTAATTCCTTCCGTTTCCAACCGGTTAACCCTGTTCGGCAAGAGAGACATGGACATGACAATCGCGTCTTCATTGGTGTCGTCATAATACCGTGGACTGCGCCCCGTCTCCTTGAATCCGGTTTTTTTGTATAGGAACCTCGCCATTATGTTAGAAGGCCTGACCTCAAGCCTCGCGGTCTCAGCCCCTTCGGATATTCCTGCTTCGATCATTTTTGCCAGGAGATGTCGGCCGAAACCGTTACCGCGTTTCTTCGGGTGGATAGCAATGTTCATCAGATGGATCTCACCCGAAAAGATCCGGAAGCATATGTATCCTAAAAATGCGCCGTCTGCCAACAGAGCCCAGAAATGAGCAACCCGGCGAGTTATCTCCTGGTGAAATGTCATTGAACTCCAGGGAGATGGAAAGGAGGACCTTTCGATTTCCAGGATGTCATCCAGAAAGCGGTGAATGTTTTCTGCAGTAATATTTACGAGGGAGATCATTCCGACTTCAGCAGATTTCCGGCCAAGGCAATGCTTCTTCTTCCTGCCTGTTCCGCCTTCTCACCTAATTCCTTCAATGTAAGACGGTCTCGATCCTGGGCTACGGCTATCACCATCGGAAGATTGACACCCGTCAAAACCTCAACCATCTTTTCTTTCAAAAAGGAAAGGCTCAGATTGGAAGGGGTCCCGCCGAACATATCGGTGAGGATAAGAACACCCTGACCACGGTCAAGCGCCTTTATTTTCTTGGAAATTGAAGTCAACATCTCCTTACTCTCCGTTAACTGGGTAATGGAGATGGCTTCAGCTGACTCCAAACTTCCCACAATGAGTTCTGCAGCATTCAAGAATTCTTTACCCACTTCGCAGTGAGAAATAATCAGCAATCCAATCATAATCTTCCTCAAGGTCTTTTGAAGGACTCAAGATTCTTCATCGGTCCGGATGATCGTTTGATAGAGTTCTTCTCTGTTGTCAGCACCCATCAACTTTTTCCGGAAGGCGCTGTTTTTCAGGATTTTTGCTATTCTTGCCAATACCTGCAGATGAAAACCAGAGGAATTTTCAGGCGCCACGATCAGAAAGAACAGGTATGCGGGCTGTCCATCCATGGAATCAAAGTCAAGCCCCTGCTTACTTCTTCCAAATGAAATAATAGGGCGAGTAACGCTGCTGAGCTTTCCATGGGGTATGGCCACACCATCTCCAATACCCGTACTTCCAAGGCGTTCCCTTTCTACAAGTACCTTAACAAGGGCCGCTTTGTCTATGGAGGAATCATGTCTTGATATGGTTTCGGTCAATTCTTCCAAAACGCCTTTTTTGTCACCGGCTTTCAACTCGGATATAATATTATCTTCTTCCAGGATTTCAGAAAGTTTCATTAAGCCAATACCTAACTTGGGTTTGTTGAAGTTCTCGAAATGGACATTATCCCTGGGGTTCAATGAGACCCAACATATCGTCCCCGCGCTTGTAAATCACGTTGATTTCCCTGGATTTGGCATTTCGGAATACCAGAAAGTCCTTCCTTGACAGGTTAAGCTGCATGGCAGCCTCCTCCGGGTCCATGGGCTTGGCGACCATTTTTTCAATTTCTATCACCAGTTCCTTTTGATCCAATTCAGCGGCTTCGTCCGCTTCTGATTCCTCACTCATGGCTTCTTCTTCACCTTTCAGGTTTTCTGATCGGTGGTCTCTTATCTTGGACAGATGCCTTTTGACCTGTTTTTCAATCTTATCCATAACCTGATCAATGGCCGAATACATGTCCCCTGTCTCTTCGACACCTTTGATCCTGGTTCCGTCCAGGCTGAGTGTCACGTCCGCCTGGTGCCTGAATTTTTCAACACTTAAAACAATGTGGGCTTCTGTAGGAAAATCCAGGTATTTCTTTAGCTTGGAGACCTTTTCTTCGGCATAGGTCTTTAGGCTTTCTATAGGTTCCGTGTGTCTGAATGTAACAATAATATCCATAAAACGCTCCTTTTAATAAGGGTTTTTCCTCTTCCTTGAAGGCAATATATCCATGGACTCCCGATATTTGGCAATGGTCCGGCGCGCAACCTTTATATTCATTTTTTCCAGGAGATCTGCAATACCCTGATCACTGAAAGGTTTGGCCCTGTTCTCCGATTTAACAATAGTGCGGATGTGTTCTTTTACGCTCTCAGAGGCAACATCATCCCCATGAACACTGCTGATGGAGCTGTTAAAAAAGAACTTTAACTCAAAAAGCCCCTGAGGCGTATGTACGTATTTATTAGTCGTTACCCTGCTAACGGTAGATTCGTGCATCTGGATGTCTTCGGCCACATTGCGAAGCACAAGAGGCTTGAGTCCGGTGACCCCGTTAGCAAGAAAACTCTCTTGAAATCTGACAATACTCTCTGTAACCCGGTATATGGTTCTTTGCCGCTGGTGAATACTCTTGATCAACCAGGCCGCCGATTTCATTTTTTCCTGAATGTATGTCTTGGCCTTCTCGGACACGGAGTTTCTGTTACGCATAATATCCCTGTAGTATCCGTTGATCCGCAATTTGGGCAGACCGTCTTCGTTCAACACGATTTCATAATCATCACCCACCTTGTAAACATAGATGTCAGGTGTGATATAGACGGTTTCTTCATTCAAATATATCCTGCCCGGCTTTGGCTCCAGTCCCTGAATAACGGACACGGCAGTGAGCACCTCCTGAAGCGTGACACTAAGGCCTTTGGCAATCTGATCGTATCTTCTGGTTTCCAGATCACCCAGGTGATCCATGATGATCTTCTCAACAATAGTCCCCCCGAGATCATGGAATCTGGCCTGGACCAGCAGGGCTTCCCGGGTGTCCCGGGCTGCCACGCCTACCGGATCAAAATTCTGAATAAGACGAAGTGTTTCAAGCACCTTTTCAACAGGGTGGCCGGCACTTTCGGCAATTTCTTCCAGGGTGCTGTCCAGATAGCCGTCATCATCCAGATTACCGATAATATGAGTGCCGATTTCCCTCTGTTGCTCATCAAAATTGCTCACGTTGAGTTGCCACGTGAGGTGGGTGGACAGGTTTGTCTTGGTGGCCGTGATATTTTCAAAGGAGGGGGCCTCTTTTCCCTCGGCAGGGGATTCGGCCCACCCGGTATTATATTCGGAAAGGTAGTTTTCCCAGTCCACGTCATCCCGGGCGCGTTCCTCAACAGTTACCTCCGGGAGTTCCTGACTCTCCTTTGGGGGTTCATCACCGTCATCCGCGGGTGTGGTGCTGTCCGCCTCACCCTCACCCGGAACCTGTTCTTCCAGTACGGGGTTGGTCTCCATTTCCTCGTAAAGGGTCTCCACGAGTTCAAGCCTGGAGAGCTGAAGAAGTTTGATGGCCTGCTGCAGCTGGGGTGTCATGATAAGCTGCTGGGCCAGGCCCAATGATTGTCTTAATTCTAATGCCATAATAAGTTGGCTGTCACCCTAATCCGGAATATCATAATCGCACTTTTCATCTGAATACTCGCGCCGCGCTATTTTTCCTTGATCCAACGTTTCCCGAAGGTCATTATCCTGGATAATAATAGCGGGGAACCGACCTTTCAAGTACCGTTAATTCGCCCTGCCCGCAAGGTCTATTTTTTTCTGGGCTTCGGGAAGATGATGGCCTTGACCTTCCTGTTCCCGGAACTCTCCACAACACTGCGATTTTCTTTTAAATACATGGTAATGCGGTCACCTTCCACAAAATCATTCCCCTTTTTCACAACCGGGTTTTCCGTGAGCACCACTTTCTCATCCCGCTGATAATAGACCGCCTTTTCCGAAGTAGCCGCCCCTCCCTGTGAATGACTGATTCTTACCTGGCCCGTGGCAACGATCTTGTCAACCTCGGTTTTTTCCTTGCCCGGTTCCTTGGTGCCCGGCAGGCTTTTACAGAAAACGACCAGTTTTTTACAATTTATTACGAAATCTTCTCTTTTGGCATCGACATCCCCTGTAAATATCACCACTTTCCGATTATCGTCCACTTCCAGCTTGTTTGACTTTATGACCATCTCTTGGGATTCACCCTTGTCAAGTTGTTCTTTTAACGACTCGGAACCGGCAAGGCATGGCAACAGAAGCCCGGACAGCAGGATCATCAGCATAAAAAAAGGCTTGTATTTCAGGTCTTCCATCAGGTCAAAGACTCCTTGAATATATTGGTTGTCACATCCGATAGTATTTCGAGATTTTCCTTTTCCAAATCTATGAAAAGGCCCCGGCCCTTAACGGAAAAAAAAGGGCCGACTATCTTGACGGGTTTGTCTGTCTTCATGTGTCCCTGCTTTTCGTTTATCTCTATGAGCTCGGTAATGATCCTGTATCCGTTCTGGGAATATCCTTCCAGGTTTCCCCAGAGTTTCATGTCCCCGGAATTTCTGGAATACTCCCCCTTTTGCCCATTTAACTTAAACCAGGGCTTGTCTTCCGGCGACACTTCAAGCCGGAAGTCGTGAAATATGATAAAATTCCTGTCTTCGGAAAATGTCACCTCTTTTGCATCCAGGACCCATTTTATTCGTGCCTCCGGATCATCCTGGGTATAATGGATATCTTTGAGCTTGAGCCCCTCTTTCGGCGCAATATCTTCTTCAACAGGCCCTTGAACAATCTCTTTGCCGGGTTTTGCAAGGTAAAAAGAAACCAGGACCAGCAGTGCGACTATCGCTAAAAGGGGCCAGTGTTTTTTGAGGAGGTTTATCATCAAAAAAATTATATTATATCAATGCTCAACTTGTTCTGTAAAGCCTATTCTCCGGCGAAAGGGGCCAGGGCGGTCTGCCATTTCCCCTGACATTTCAAGAGCCATTCGCATGCCTCTCTGACAGCCCCGAAGCCTCCCTTGTTTCTGGTAATAAAGTCGGCTGCCTCGCGAACCTCTTTGACCGCGTCTCCCACTGCTATGCACAAACCCGCTTCGGAAAACATGGGAAGATCTGCAAGGTCATCTCCTATACAACAGATTTCCTGCCTCGTAAACCCCTTGTCTTTTATTATTTGTCTGCACAATAATTTCTTGTCCGAGACGCCCTGATGCACTTCCTCAATTCCCAGGTCATTGGCACGATGCTCCACTGCCTGCGAACTCCTGCCCGTGACAATGACCACATCCAGGCCCCCCGACATGAGCATCCTCAATCCCAGCCCATCTTTGACGCAAAAGGACTTGGTCTCTTTTCCCTGAGCATCCATTGTAATACGCCCGTCCGTCATGACGCCGTCCACATCCAGGAAAACCAACTTGATTTTAGCGGCCTTTTCTTCCGTCATATAATATTACTCCGTGTATACCTTAACACAACACCCCTCCTGACACATCCTTTTCCTACAACACTGGTGGAAAGGAATGTTGACCGATGACCTGCTATCATAGCGGGGATCTTACGAGGCGATGTATCTCCTTCAGTACGGTCAACAGGGGCTTGAGCTCATGGAGGGGTAATGAATTGGGACCGTCGCAGAGCGCGGATTCCGG
>DAOUXC010000057.1 GCA_030666795.1 Desulfobacteraceae bacterium | reverse complement strand
GGGCATAACAGAAGGAAAAATAGTGGGTAGGTTAACTCGCCTATCAAAGGCGGGCAGGAAAAGATGGACTGAATCCAGTGAAGCGTCAAACTCGTAATGTGCGGTGGACAAAAGGAGAGTTATTATTGCAAGATTATTAAGGGTAGGCCACAGCACCTGCCTTTTAGTTCGGCATAGTGGCCGATCCATACATGGTGGGACCTTTAGGACGGAGAAAAACTAATCAAATCTTCTCAAGCGTGGTGTACTCCAAGTGCAGGAGTTTACGTCCCGCGTTTTTGAAAAGCACCTCCACCTTTTCCTGCCCCACAAGCTTTGAGATGACACCGGGGCCGAATGCCGGATGGCTGACCCTGTCACCCTGTAAAAGACCGGACGGCTCTTCCTGTTTTGGCCCGGAATGATCCGGTATGACATTGCCCTGTCTGCGGCTGAGAAATGTCTTTCGAAATCCTGGTGATTCATGGGATATCACATAGCCCGGGAGACTTCTGATAAATGAAGAAAGTCCGTTTCCGGGACCGGTCTCTGCAAGTTGCCACACAGGTATGGACTCCTGGCCGGGATAGCACATGATCAACTGGTCCTTGGCCCGTGTGGCTGCCACATACATAAGCCTGCGTTCCTCTTCAAGGTCTAAGGGATTACTGTACGCCTTAGCCGAAGGAAACCGGCCTTCCATGACCCAGATAATAAAAACGACCGGCCATTCAAGCCCCTTTGCGGAATGAACCGTGCTAAGGGTGAGGGCCTCGCCCTTTTTTTCCAGATCCACGTCCGCAGAGCTGGTCGGGGGATCCAGGACCAGGTCGTCTAAAAAGCCCTTCAGTTTTTTGTAGCGGCCGGCCATGGGGAGCAATTGTTCCAATTCCTTTTGCCGGCGTGGATAATCATCGAATTTCTCCTTTAAAATAGGGACGTAATATTCCATGACCCGTTCCACGGCCTCTTGAGGTTTCATCTTTTTAGATGCTAAACGGACGAGGAGTTTGCCAAGGGGTTTTAGGCCGCCTTCCTTTTTGCCTGCGCCGGGCCACTTTCCAAGTTGCTCCGGGGGAATCCGGTTCGATCTCATCCATTGAATAATGGCCTGGCTCTTGGCGTAGCCCACATTGTTCACAAGTCTGAGTATACGAACCCAGCTTACGGCCTCATCCCTGTTAATCCCCACCCTGAGGTGGGCCAAGAAATCCTTGATGTGGGCAGACTCCAGAAACTTGAAGCCTCCGTATTTTACATAGCGAAACCCCTGCCGGGTCAATTCCGCTTCCAGTTCAAAGGAATGATACCCGGCCCGGAACAATACGGCAAAGTCTCTGGTGGATAGGCCCTGCTGCATCTGTTCTTTGATATACCGGCAGACAAAAGTGGCCTGTTCCGGCCCTGTTCTTGTATCAATGATCTTTGGCTTTGTGCCACTTTCACGTTTTGTGAAAAGGCACTTGGTATATTTTTCATTCGCCTGGTCCATCAGGGCATTGGTCAGAGTCAAAATGGGTTGTGTGGATCGGTAGTTCTCCTCCAATTTGATGATTTTCGCGCCGGGATACAGTGAAGGAAAGTCAAACATGTTTTTGTAATTGGCCCCCCTGAAGGAGTAAATGGACTGGGAGTCATCTCCCACGACCATGATGTTTTTGTGTTCACTGGCCAGCCATTTGACTATGTCCGACTGGATTTTATTAGTATCCTGGTACTCATCCACCAGGACATATCGATATTTAAGACTCAGTTCTTTTCGGATTTCTTCTCTTTCTTCCAGGAGTTTCCTCAAGTTCAAGATAAGGTCATCATAGTCCATCAGCTCATGGGTCTTCTTGTAATGTCCGTAAAGCCTTGAAAGCCTGTTTATCTGCCCGGTAAACTCTATGAACTGCCCGTATTCCTTTGACATGAATTCATCAACGGGTTGCTGCAGGTTGGCGGCCTTGCTAAGTATGTTTGCGAGGGTGCCTCGTTTCGGAAACCTGGGTGTCCCTTTCGGCATTCCGAGTTCAGGGACAAGGGAACCGATGACCTCTTCCATATCGGAACGGTCTAAAATGGTGAATGAGTTTGCAAAACCTAAAAGCTCCGCGTGAGTCCTCAGTACCCGGAGGGCGAGGGAATGGAAGGTTCCGCCCGAGACAAACCTGCATTGTGGATTCGAAAGACTGCTTGCCCGGTCTAACATTTCCTGGGCCGCCTTTCTGGTAAAGGTGAGCAGGAGAATATCTTCCGGGGGCACGCCCGTCTCCACTAATCGGGCCACTCTATAGACCAAGGTCCTTGTCTTGCCGCTCCCTGCCCCGGCTATAACAAGTACGGGACCCTCAAGGGTCATGACCGCCTCTAATTGTGAGGGATTAAGGACGTGTTCATAGTCGATATTATTTGCCAATGTTTTGTTTCCTTGTACTCGGGTTGTCAGGTTCACGGTTCATGGCTCACGGTTGGTCCCTGTGAATCCTTAAACTGTGAATCTGAGTAGTTGTGTTTTCCTTTTATCCAAACCAATACGAGATGCCTATAAATGAAAAAAAGCTGAGTATGAAGAAAAGCCCTTCCAGCCTGTTGAGAATGAAGCCGGTCCTGCAAAAAACAAAGAGAATCAAGCACAAACCGAACATGGCAGGAAACTCAAATCTCATAAGTCCGGGTTCCACGGGCATGGGGTTAAAAAGCCCGACTGTTCCGATAACCATACAAACGTTAAAGACATTGCTACCAACAACATTACCGATGGAAATATCATGTTCCCCTCTGGCCCCGGCCACAACCGATGTTGCCAGTTCCGGAAGGGAAGTTCCCAGCGCTACAATGGAAAGACCGATAAAGATTTCACTGAGCCCTATTTGTCTGGCTATAAAGATGGCCGAGTTTACAATCAGGTTAGCGCCGTAGACCAATCCGGCCATGCCGATCAGGATGAAAAGAATGTGCCTGACAAGCCTTTTTCCTTCCCGGTCAGGCCCTTCCTCTTTTGCTTCCCCACTTTTTTTTGCGGTTATAATCCCTAAGACCAGGAAAAGGGCCAATCCCGCCAGGAGAATGATGCCGTCCATCCTTCCTATCCAGCCATCCAGGCATACCAGCCAGAAAAGCCCGGATGCCCCGATCATAAACGGGATTTCCCTTCGTACCAGTTTTCTGTTCACTGCCAGGGGCCTCACAAGGGCGCTTGCCCCCAAAACCAGACCGATATTGGCCACGTTGCTGCCCAGGATATTTCCCAATGAAACCCCGGCAGACCCCTTGACCGCGGCAATGAGGCTTACAAGGAGTTCCGGCGCTGAAGTGGCAAAGGCCACTACGGTCAACCCGACCATCATCGGCCTCACAGAAAGAGAAAGGGCTAAGGATGCCGCTCCCCTGACCATCCATTCAGAGCCGAAATAGAGGAGAATGATACCCAGGAAGAGAAGGAAAACATTAAGAATCATAGTCTACTAAACCTATATCGTTTAAATATATGTAAAACTTTAGCCCTTTCAAAAAACCTCACACTTGCGGTGATTCTGCAATCTTCGCGAATTTCTTAAAGGGCAAAAATGTTACAAATACATGAACCAAAAAAGCGCGCCCCCGATCACAAGGAAAAAAATAAGGGCAACAGGGATCATAAATGCAATAATGACCCTCAAATAGGAGGTCTCATGTATCTCGCGCAATCCGATGATCTGGACTATAAGCTGCCAGATTCCGGCGACCAGACCTCCGAAAAAGGGGATTAAGGACCACACCTGGGCGGCCTGGGAGTAAGACACCACTCTGAAAGTGGCCTCAAACCCGTTTTGACCTGCCCTTAGAATACACAATAACAGATGCAATATTCCGCTGTAAATGAACACGACCAGTGTCACTAAAACCGGAATAATGACAATTATAAGCAGAAAAATCAAGGCGGCCGTAAGTTGTCCAAAGAGGGGGTATGCAAAAGAAAGCAATCCCCCTGAAAGAATCAGGAACTCCCAGAAGAAGCCGATCATGGCCCCAAGGCACGCCACCAGAAGACCAAAGGCCAGTGGTTCCTTTAATCCGCCTTTATAGGTCAAGGTTCTGAAGAGCCTTTCAGGAGAAAAAAGCACGGCCTTTAAGGTTTGATAAATTCCCTGCCAGAGGCCAAGATTCGGGCGGTTTTCCCAGGGTGAACCGTGGCGTTTGAGATCCTTTCCATTTCCTTCCCCTGGTCCGTCATAACCTTTCTTTTCCCCGGTTTCCGTTGTGCCAAAGTCTGTCTTCGGATCAAATTCAGGAATCTCGAACCGCTGACGACAGCGGGGACACGTGGCCCACTTGATACCTTGAGGAATTTTTTCCTTTGGAATCTGTTTTGAGAACCGGCAGGAAGGACAGGTTAGTTCCACGATCATTTTTTCTTTGTTTCCCTTTGCTTCATGAGGCGATTCAGTTGCTTTTTATCCGACCATCGCTTTAGCCTTCCCGCAAGACCCCCGGCAGGAGTGCGGTCAAGGACCTCACCCTTGAACGCAAGACCCTCCTTCGTGTCTAAGGCCGCTTGCAGACAGGTTTTTTTATGGGGACAATCGAAGCAGTCCGGGACAATTTCTCTCAGGCCCTCCTTTCCCATGGGAAAAACCCTGTCTAAAATGCCAAAGCAGTCTTTTTCAGCTATTGTCATGCTATTTTTCTCTGCCTTCTTTGGACACCGATCCCCGGATTAAAGGGGTCGCGGCCGGAAAGCCTTTCCCACAAAACAAGTGTTCTTCATTTTTGTGGGAGCGACTTTTTATGAGGTTATCAATATCAACGCACTTCAATAAAGCCCAAAGTCAGGGTAAAGTCAAACACGGCTTCAAAATATTGACAAAAAACCCCCTCTGCCCTTTTTTGAAAGGGGGATCCAGGGGAATTTTATTGCTTGGACCAGACACAACTTTAACTGGGTCTTGAGACCAAAGTTATTGACATTGAAATCATGAATCTTTATGCTCTGTCGCCATGAAAAGGCTTAATCGCGTTTACTTAATAAGACACGGACAGGTTGTGGGTTATGAAAAGTTTCCAGTCTATGGCCACACGGACGTGGATTTGACCGAGACCGGAATCCTTCAGGTGCAACAGGTGGCCGAACGTCTGCGCCTGGTAGGAATCAGCGCGATCTATTCGAGTGATCTTAAAAGATCTGCCTTGGGCGCCCGTCATATAGCCCGTTATCATGACGTCCGGCTCTATTCCCTCAAGGAGCTTAGGGAAATGTATTTCGGCGAATGGGAAGGGATGAACATGCAGGAGATCCGCAAGAACTTTCCCGAAGAGTTGAAAAATCGACAGGAAGACCTGGTCAATTTTAAGGGTCCGGGCGATGGTGAATCCGTCCAACAGTTCTCAAAGCGAATCAGCAATTGCTTTGAGCGTATCCTTTCGGAACAACAGGGAAAAGACATCGCTATTGTGGCGCACGGCGCAGTCAACAGGATAATCCTCTGCAGTGCCCTCGGTCTGGACCTGGCCCGAATGTTCAATATACAGCAGGATTACGGCTGCCTCAATATCATTGACTATTTCCCGGATTCTACGCTGGTTAGGCTGATCAATGGTTGACGGCAAATAACTTCGATTTTACTCTGATATGGGCGTTACTGTTTTTGTATTGTTTAATTCCGGGATATCCCAAAAATCTGCGAAATCCGCGCTATCTGAAGATTGAAAAACTGCTTGCGTTGAAACATTTTAGAGTGTAAAAAGATGCAACAAATCAAACTTGTTATAGATAGTTTTGTTATTTTTGACTTGTTTTATTCTCCTTCGCCGGAATACCCTGTGGCGACTCGACTTGGGCGCGTCGACGAGTCCTGCTGCGGGGAGTTTCATTGACAACCTCGTAAAAAGCCGGAAAGCATCCGTTTTCGTCATTCCCGCCCCGCATCAAGTACCGGCCGGGGGTGACGGTCTTGTGGACTTTTTACGAAACCATTTATTGATGACCCGGATAGTCAGGCAGTCAAATTAAAAAAAAATATTTGGGAGGGTTGGCATGGAAAAAATAAGCGTAAAAAACTTAATGGTACCCCTTGAGGAATACGCGACTGTCTCTGAAGAAGCCACCTTATTTGAAGCGGTAATGGCCCTTGAAAAGGCCCATAAGGAACTTGACCGAACCCGATTTCAATATCTCCACAGGGCAATTCTGGTCCTTGGCGAAAACAATAAAGTTTTAGGTAAAATCAGTCAGTTGGATGCGCTGAGAGCCCTCGAACCCAAATATGAAGAAATGGGAGATACCGGAACGATCTCGCGTGCAGGATTCAGCCCGCAATTTTTGAAGTCAATGATGGAACGCTACTCCATTTTTAACGATACCTTTCAGAATATATGCTCCAAGGCGGCAAAATTGAAGGTAAAGGATTTCATGTACGAACCAGGAGAAGATGAATATATCGAAGAAAGCGCCCATCTGGGAGTGGCTATACACCAATTGGTTATGGGTCGGCATCAATCTCTGCTCGTGACCAGGCAAGATAAGATAGTAGGTATTTTGAGGTTAACTGACGTTTTTAAAGAAGTTTTTGAGACCATGAAGACTTGTGAGATATGAATCCAGGCCTTTAATATTTAGACCCTAAACATAAAGGAGGAGTATATTTATGAGTGAAGATATCGGACATGATGCGGGTAAAGGCGGAATCTTGGCAAACAAGGTCCTGTGGCTGTGCATTGGGTTGGCTGTTTTTCTACTGATTGCCTTTGTCTTGCCCACGCCGCAGAGTGTGATTGAATCCGTTGAAAAATACGGGTTTGCCAAAAAGATGATTGAATGGGAAATAGCCCATGACGCTGCCAGCGCTGCTCACAAGACGATGATTGTGCTCGGCATCATTCCCATGGCGGTCATCTTTTTTGCCACTGAGGCTATTCCGATCGGGTTGACAGGTATCCTGATGCCGATCTTAGCCTACTTTCTGCACCTGCTCCCCCGTGGTATGATAGGCAAGACCTTTGCGGGCGACGCCCCCATGTTCCTGTTGGGGGTTCTTGCCATGGGTGTGGCCGTCGTAGAAGTGGGTTTGCATAAGCGTTTGGCCAGTTGGCTTTTGGGCTGGACCAAGGGATTTTTTGTCCCTATCTTCGTTTTGTGTCTCAGCATGTCGATTGTGGGGTCTTTTATCTCCGCCCATGCAATGTGTGCGTTTATGACCCCGGTGATGGCGGCGGTTTATTTTGGCTCGGTATCGGCTAAAAGCCCCGAGGGACAGGTAAAACACGATCCGGCCTTAGCAAAATTTCTGATGTTTACACTATGCTTTGCCCTCAATGTCGGTGGTATCGGCTCGCCCGCCGCTGGTGGTCGTAACGTGATTATGATGGGATTCTGGAGTGAATATAATGTCCCCATGGATTTCTTCACCTGGATGAAATACGGATTTCCCATTGTACCGATATTAGGGATATTAGTAGCCGTTTATATGTTGGTCCTGTTCGGCAGGAAGATCAAGACCAGGGACCTCACCCCGGGATTAGCGGCCATAAAGGATGAAACCAGAAGGATGGGCAAGATGAAATACCCGGAGTTTGTCACATTCGGCATGCTTCTCCTGATTTTGTTCCTCTGGATAGCGGGCGGTGAGGAACTCGGTCTTGGAGGACCTTCACTCCTGGCTCTCCTGATCCCGGTTCTGTTCAGAACAACGGAATGGAAAAAGATCTTGGGCGGCATATCCTGGGACGCATGGTTCATGTACTGTGGCGCTTTGACCTTAGGAGCCCTTTTAAAGGAAAGTGGTGCTGCCTTGTGGTTAGCCCAGAGTTTTTTAAAGATTCTCGGATATGTGGGCATGAGTTCGGGCTTTGGCCTGTGGGTCGGGCTTTCCTCTCTCTCCGGTCTGATGACCAATTTTATGTCGGATGCCGGTACGACGGCCCTGTTAGGTCCCATTGTTATTCCCATGGGAATCATGACGGGTGTTCCAGGCGAGCCCTGGGCAGTGGGACTGGCCGTGGCCTTTGCCACGTCATTTGCCCATTTCCTGATCGTGGGTACCCCCAATAACGCCATTGTTTATGGCCTGGGTGTGTATCCGGATACGGGGGAAAAGATGATTCATCCTATGGATTTTCTGAAATACGGCTTTATACTCTTTCTCCTTTCCATGATAGTAGTCTGGGTCGTAGGATTCTTAGGGGTATACAATCTGGTGGGATTTCCCGAAGGGATCCTTGAAACGGCTAAGGGGGTAATGGAAAGCGCTACGCATTAATTTGGATAACCTCGTAAAAAGTCGTTCCACGGCTTTTTGCTCGGCGGGAGAGGGCTTCCCCTTCCCCGCCATTTGAAGTGAATTCAAATGGTTCCATCCCCACCCCAGACCGGAGCTTAATCGCCCTCGGCCTGTTGATGGACTTTTTACAGGTCCATCAATTTGAATTCCTTTAGAAACTACCTTAAACAGGAGGGAGAACGGCCATGATGAAACCACTCGTAATGTTGGTGGATGATGAGGTTCCTTTTGTGGAAACCATGACCAAGAGGCTGGCAAAAAGAGATCTCACGGTAATAACCGCTTTCAGCGGGCAGGAGGCATTAGATACGCTGTCCACGCATCGAAACACGGACGTTGTGATCCTGGATGTCAAGATGCCGGGCATGGACGGACTTGAAACGTTAGCTGAAATAAAAAAGTCCTATCCCCTGTCCGAAGTCATTATGCTCACCGGACATGGCACTATAGAATCTGCGATCGAGGGAATGAGATTGGGAGCCTACGACTACCTGATGAAGCCCTGTGAAATAGACCAGCTTATGCTCAAGGTTGGGGAGGCTACCCAGAAAAAGCGAGACCACGAGGACAAGATCAAGGAGGCTAAGGTCAGAGAAGCTCTGACAACACACGGTCTGGAGTAAGGATTGCCGTAAAGAGCGGATCTTAGAATCAAGGTATCCTGAAAATGTGGAAAAGGATCAGTCTGCGTGTCCGGATCTATGTCATATTGACCGCCTTAGTGTTTATCACTTTAGTGGGTGGTTCGGTCACGGTATGGTACACCTACCGAATGCAGGCACTTCTAACCCACATGATCGACAAAAATATCGCTGCCTTTCAGGTCGCCGAGGCCCTTGAAGCGGCCCTTGTAAACCAGAAAGGGTTTGTCTCCTATTATTTCCTGGATGGGGATCCGGACTGGCTCAGGCAATTAGGAGAGTATCGCCAGATTTTCAAAGAAAAGCTGAACGAGGCGCGCTCTTTAGTTGATAACAAAGAACAAAATGAGGCCATTAAGCGGATCGAGTCGGAATACACCCGGTATATTAACTCAAAAGATCAGGTCATTACGCACTACAAGGCAGGTGAGCGCAAAATCGGCTCCAGTCTCCACAGAGAAGTCCGTGATCGTTTTTTCAAGATCCTTGACCTTTGTGAGTCATACAAGGGTTTTCAGACGGAAAGGATTAGAGAAACCAGGGCCGGGAGCCGTGCCCAGGCTAATAGACTGAGGGTCACGGCAGCGACAGGTATGCTGATCGTCCTGTTGTTAGCCCTGCTCCTGACCTTTGTCCTGGTAAGCCAGATCTTGGGGCCGGTTCGAAGGTTGGCCCTGGAGACGGATCCGGAAGGCGATTCTAAGGGAGCGGAAAACGAAGTCAAGGCGCTCAATCAAAGTGTTCGAGGCCTGATCCAGGAATACGACCACACCCAGATAGAATTAGTAAGAAGCCGGGAGCACCTTTTACAGGCCGAAAAAATGGCCCTTGTGGGAAAATTGGCTGCCGGAATGGCCCACAGCATTCGTAATCCCCTTACCTCAGTAAAGATGCGACTGTTCTCTTTGAGTCGGGCGCTTGACCTGCTGGCCCCACAGAAAGAGGACTTTGAGGTCATCTCTGATGAAATCCGGCATATTGACACTATCGTAGAAAATTTCCTCGAGTTCTCCCGACCACCCAAACTCAAGATGCAAAGGGTCAGTCCTTCTGATGTGGTGGACCAGGCCATTAAATTGTTAGAGCATCGACTTCAATCCTATGAGGTGGAGATAAAGCTCCAGCGCCGATGGCCTCTCCCGGAGATCCAGGCCGATCCCGAGCAGTTAAAGGAGGTGTTGGTCAATCTCGTGGTGAATGCGTGCGAGGCCATGGAGAGAGGCGGTTTAATTGTAATCCACGAGGAAAAAAGTTTTGCGGAACCATTGGGAAAGGTGGTTGTCATTCGGTTGACCGATAACGGTCCCGGTATCCCGGAATCGATTCAGGAAAAGGTCCTTCAACCCTTTTTCACCACCAAAGAGGAGGGAACGGGCCTGGGTCTGAGTATTGCCGCCCGCGTTGTGGAGCAGCATGGAGGCTGGTTGGATCTTACGTCAAAAGAAGGTGAGGGAACCACTTTTGTGATTACGCTTCCGATAAAAGAGTAAGACATTTGGTCGCTCTTGTCCAAAAACGGTTTTCTTACACCGGCAGGGTGACGGGATGTTCTCGGAGTGGCGTATTTTGGTCCTGAAGCAGGATAGCTGAAGGGCCAAAATCCCGCAGTGAGCGGAGCCATGGACGGCGAAGCGAACGAAACGAAGAGAATATGCCGTCTCCCTGCCAACGGGATTTCACATTACAACCTGAAATAAAAAACATTAAGTTACAATTTTAACCTGCTGAAATTATTAGAGCCAAATCAAAATATCGACTTACTTTGGAAAGTACTGCTCTGGATCAAATAATATGTCAGATGCCTCGATGGTATCCAGTTCAGAAATGAGCGATTTTTTACAAGATGAATGTAGGGCGTCCCGCCTCTAAAGGCGGGAACAACTAAGCCCGCCGATTGACGCTGACCTGTCCCGAAGCAGGCGGGGGATTCCGGAAAAGGGCCATTCCTGGATGGACACTAATTAATCCGCTGCCGGATAATTAATCTCTTTCAAAGTCGATTTGATCTTTTCAAGGGTTGCCGGTACATCCCACTCAACGGTGATCTTTTTTTCCTCGGGGTTTCCCTCCACACTTGAGACCCCTTGAATCTCATTCAACTCGTTTTTGATGCTCATAACACAATGACCGCAACTTATGTTGGGGACTGAAAATGTATTTGATTCCATACCGATTACCTCCTTTCAATGACTTTGAACCGGCAGTCTTGCCAGTGCCTCCCTGGCCAATTCTTTCACCCTGCGTCTGACCAGTCCGCGCTCCATGAATATTTTAATTTCGGCCTCATCATTAGCCAGTTTTTCAAGACCCGGTCGGGCATCCTTTATCCCCAGCAGCCCCATGACCCATGCTGCCAATCCCCTGACGACCGCGTCCCGGGAAAAAAGATAGGGCATGACGTACGGACCGGCATCTTTTACCTGTTCAGGCCTTACCCGGGAGAGTCTGCCAATACCCCAGAGGACCCCTCGCTGCATCCATTCGTGCTCCTGAAAATTTCCGTCTTCTTTTGCATAGGATAAAAGGATAAGGCTATACTCTTCAGCCAGGGCTTCGCTGCGGGCCAATATCTCGCCCATGGCCTCGGTAGAACCCCATCCTATGCCCCCTGATTCATCGTTCAGGTTCCACATGAGCCGGCGCATGATTACCCGGGCCGATTCCATATCTTCATCAGCATGTTGTGCCACCACCGCACCCATGGCGATAACCGCTCTCCATCTTATCTTCTCATCAATGCTGTACAAAAAGGAAAACAGGGGGTTGATCACCTGGCGAGCGGGAAGACGGGATAATGACTCAAGTTCCTTTTCAAAATCCGCTGATTTCAGCAATTCAAGGATTCTCTGTTTGAGTGCTCGGCCGCCTTGTTTCGCGGTATCCATTTCAGTCCTGCGTGCCCCCGGGTGTATGTGCCAATCCTTACCCGTGTGTGAGAAGGGAAGGGTCAAGACTCACGGGCAAGGTTTGGCATGATGGAAGGCATGACCTAAAAGGCTTCTTCAACCTTCCAGGCCTCCCAGACCTTCCCGACAAGGTCAGGTCCCGGTTTAAGAGTCGGTTTACCCGGTTGCCAGCCCGAAGGGACAGCTTCTTCACCGTTGGTCTTTCGAACATGCTGAAATGCCTGCACCTGCCTTATTAATTCACTTACATTACGTCCTACAGGGGGGGTCATTATCTCAAAGGCCTGGATCACCCCGTCAGGATCAATGATAAAGCGGCCTCGCATTTCCACGCCTTCGTTTTCGTTATAGACCCCGTAGATCTTTCCAATGTTTCCGGGACCGTCCGATAGCATGGGAAAGGGGACTCCCCCTTCGACCATCTTGGAAAGTTCATTGTCCTGCCACATCTTGTGAACAAAATGACTGTCCACACTGATTGAGAATATTTCCACGCCCAGGTCCTGGAGGTCCTTATATTTGGAGGCAACTGCCGCCAACTCCGTTGCTCAGACAAATGTGAAATCTCCGGGATAAAAGCACAGGACAACCCACTTGCCAAGGTAATCCGAGAGCTTGATCTGACCGAAATTGCCGCCCTGATACGCGGGTGCCTCAAAATCGGGGGCCTTGTCCCCTACTTTAACCGCAGCCATGGTTGCTTCCTCCTGTTTTTCCGTTTCTTTTGTCTCTGTTTCCTCTTTTTGCGGCTTCCCGATCTTTGAACCAGTGGGTTTGCCGCATCCGACCTTTAACGGTTTCATCTAATCTACTCCTTTTAGTTTATTGTTTTTTCTTCTCCATTCCATATATTGACCATAAGTAATACCTGACTTTAATTCACATTCACAATCCCTGTGAACACCCTGCCGGCAGACACGACATCGGCTTTTGCTGCACATCTGGCACTCCATACAATCAGGGCATTTTTTCTTTTCCATTTTGCTCCGGCCTTTCTCGATGTTTAACATCCTTCATCATCCACAATCTTAAAACCGGAAGAAGCCGGTTCTTCTGACTTGACGGAAGGCTCTTGGATCCTTTGTGCCTTGTTTAGAGGCTGGACCTGAAGAGACGGCCTTTCGGCTGCAATACGGTCGGGATTCACAACCGCGAGAACCAGGCCTGAAAGTATAAGGAGTGCCGCGGCAGACCGCTTCACTCTCCTTGAGCCGCCCGGGAGCATCTTCCTGTCTCCGAATTTTTCTTCCACTTTTTCGACAAACCAGAAAGCACCCACGGCCATAAGACATACCAGCAGAGCAACCATACCCGGGTTAAGCCTCAGAACATCGGAGACACTGATCGCGCCCATATTGCCAGCGTTATAGAAGCTTTCAAGGAACGGGAATATTTCGGCAAAGATAAATGAGCCGGACATCATGCCGACAATAAATATCAACCCGTCAAGCTTGCCGGATACCGTGGCCACAATAGAGGTTGTGGGGCAATAGCCGCCCATGACGAACCCTATTCCCAGGACAAGGCCCCCCGCAATCTGGGGCCATATAT
>DAOUXC010000124.1 GCA_030666795.1 Desulfobacteraceae bacterium | reverse complement strand
TTCAGGGGCCTTTTGCCCGCCAAAGATAATGACCGCCCACATCACCAGGATTAGAGTCGAAGAGACCGTCAGGAAGTACTGAAAAGGACCCCACTTCTTTTTCTTTCTGGCCCTTTTCTCGACCGCTTTTGCTTGTTTTTCCGTCAGACCGGTGCCCACTGCCGAAACAGAGTGGAGCATGGCGCATTGAAAACATGAATAAGCGCCCGGGTTTATTTCTTCAGCACAATCTTCACAGAGCGGGGCATTACAACTGGAACAAATATGTGTCGCCTTTCGATCCGGATGATATTTACACTGCATTTGAGTTTCATGACCTCGTATAGCGCTGCTTTAGAAACACACACTCCATAAACAAAAAAATATAATAAAATTAGTATGTTTAGTCAAGAAAAAACATCGAGCCCCTTGATCAGGCTTCAACCTCCGGTCTCAGGTCGTTTCGACAGTAGGGACAAACCAGCCACTCCGGTTGGACTATTCTTTTGCAGGTCTCACAGGTGGGGACCAGCGGACGCTTGCAAAAGGGACAGTCCTTGAAATCCAGGCTTACCGCCTTTTGGCAGTGAGAGCAAATGGTAGTCAATTCCTCTTTCTGATAGACCGCCCTGAGGACTTCCTCTATGGTTGTAATTCCCTGGCGGATTTTCTCAAGCCCGCTGTAACCTAAAGTGGTCATGCCGGTTGCCATGCCCGCCTCCCTGATGGCGTCGGCACTGGCCCCGGTCTGGATAAGCTCCCTGATTTTGTACCCCACAATCATGATTTCCTCGAGGGCCGTCCTTCCCTTGAATCCCGTTTTATTGCATTTTTCGCAGCCCCCCCCCCTGTAGAATTTAAAGGGGAGGTCCTCCTGACGCATGCTGATCCTGGATAGCAGTTCAGGATTAGGTATATATTCCTCCTTGCACTCAGGGCAGATGACCCTCACTAATCGCTGGGCAACAATGCCGACCAGGGAGGATGAAATCATAAATGGAGGAATTCCGATATCTATAAGCCTTGTTACGCCTGATGCCGCATCATTGGTATGAAGGGTGGACAGCACTAAATGGCCTGTCAGTGATGCCTGTAGAGCAATTTCTGCGGTCTCCTGGTCCCTGATTTCACCAACCATCAGGACATTCGGGTCCTGTCTCAAAATAGACCGGAGAATAAAAGGGAAGGTCAAACCCACTTTTTCATTGATCTGGACCTGGTTGATTCCAGGCAGTTCATATTCCACGGGGTCTTCAACCGTAATAAGGTTGGCTTCATCGGACCTGATCTCGCTCATGCATCCGTAAAGTGTCGACGTCTTTCCGCTCCCGGTAGGGCCTGTAATCAAAATCATGCCCTGGGGACGCCGAATAAACCTTCTCAAGATAGATAAATTTTCTCCACTGAAGCCGATATCATCCAAAGTCATAGCCGCTTCCTGCTTGTTCAATATCCGGATAACGGCTTTCTCGCCATAGAACGTGGGAAGGGTCGAGACGCGTAAGTCAGCGGAAAAATTCTTGGCCTTGACCTTGATCCTGCCGTCCTGTGGGAGCCTTCTTTCGGCAATATCCATACCCCCCAATACCTTGATGCGGGAGATAATGATGGGCTGGGTCCACTTCGGAAGTTTTATGGATTCCTGTAATACCCCATCAACGCGGTTCCTCACCCTGACGTGGTTCTCCTGGGCCTCGACGTGGACATCACTGGCCCCCTTTTTGATGGCGTTACGAATGATCAGGTCAACCATTTTGACAAACGGCGAATCCTGGAGTTTGTCTATTTCCGCTTCCGCATCAATTTCCTCTTCTTCAGGGGTAAACTCCAGGAATTCTTCTTTGGCCAACTCATCTGTAACATCGCTGATGGACTTTTCAGGGTGGTAGTGTTTCTGGAGCCTATCGAGGATCTGAGTTGCCGTAGATATGGCAGGCTGAATATTGAAGCCTGTTATAAACCGGACTTCCGTCATCATATTGAGATCAAGCGGATCAGCCATAGAAACATGAAGCACATTATCATGTTTTTCAATGGGAATACAGAAGAATTTCCGGCAAACCTCCTCGGGGATGGATTCAATCACACCGGCCGTAATCTCGTAATCCGTGAGATCGATAAAGGGAACCTTTAACTGCATGGCCAAGGCAAAGGCCATTTCATCTTCTGAAATAGAATCGAGTTCAACCAGGACCTGACCCAATCTTCTACCAGTACCTTTCTGGGTATTTAGTGCTTCTTCGAGCTTGGCACGGGTCAAAAGACCGGTCTCCACCAACAATTCACCCAATTTTCGCCTGTCGACAAAATTTTTCTTTTCACTTGGGGGGTGAATGCGTTTTATCTCCTGTTCCGGCATAGGACTGTTCCTTTCTTATATCTTTGCTCTGTGCGGCTACGCATTTTTATCAAAAAAAAGAAATTTAACACATTATATCAGCTATTTCAAGGGAAATAGTGGATCGGGGCTCATCACTTTTGAAATCCAACAACTACCCTCGGTCTACACGGCCACCCTCGCTGTCTCGGCAAACACCTTGTTTTTCTTTGACATTAACCCTTTGTTCTGATAATTTTTTTGCCAATATCATTTACAATACCTGGTTCCAAAGCACTTGAAGCTTTTCGGGTTCCGGCCCGTGAAACAAGTCAACCCATTGAACAAAGCCACGTGAATGAAAACCTCCGTTAAAAAAATAGATATCCTCATTGCCGTGCTCATTGCCCTTGTATTTATTGCGTCTTCATTTAAGGCGTTCCCGTTGTTTGAGGGGCTGGAGAGGATTATTTACAGTGTGGAGATGCGGTTGGATCTTCCCAGTTCTATGGGAGACAACAAAATCGCCATCGTAAATATCGATGAAAAGAGCCTGAAGCAACTCGGTCCCTGGCCATGGCCGAGAAATTTGATCGCCGAGATGATTAACATCCTAAAGGCCAACCGTGCAAAATTGATAGGTCTGGACCTGCTTTATAGTCAAAAAGAACAGAACCCCGGCCTGAGTGAGATAAGAAAACTCCACGAAAGCATCTCCGAATACCAAAAAACCGCTAATGTTAAAACCTCCCATGACTGGATCCTCGGGAGACTGGAAAAGATTGAAGAGAGGATGGATAATGACAAGGAACTCTCCCGGGCAGTCAGGGCATCGGGAAATATTATTCTCCCGGTTGTGGGGAAATTCGGCAAGTTCGATACCGAACTTATTATGCCCATTGACTCTTTTCTCAAGACCAATTCCCTGAGACCCGCCCAGGTAAGCAAAGATTTTAAGAACCATGTCTCCGTGATCCAGCTAAGGACTCCATATAGAGATCTGTCGGAAAATAGCCGCGGTCTGGGCCACATCAACCTGTCTCCCGTTAAGAGCATGGCGGGGCAGGCCCATCTGCCGTTTATCAATTATCGTGGGAATATCATACCATCCATGCCCCTGCGACTGGCCCTTGACTATTTAGATAAATTCCCCGAACAGTTTGTTATCTTGAATGAAGGGGTCAAGTTGGACCAGGAGTTCATCCCCACAACAAACGGGGAGATCTTTATCAAGTTTAAAGGAGGGAGGAGATCTTTCCCATACTATTCCTTTGTTGACATATTAAAAGTCAAAAAGGTCCCCGCCGTGTTTGACAACAAGATCGTCCTGATCGGATATACTGCCGCAGAGGGTGGCGTATCTATCAATACACCGGTAGATCCCCATATGCCCCGGATAGAGCTGATAGCCAATATCATAGAAGGTTTCATGGGAGGACGATACCTGAAAAGGCCCAATACAATTGTCTATGTGGAAGCAATTTTGATGCTTGTCCTTGGGTTTGTTGCATCATTTTTCTTTCCCCGATTGAATTATTTTCCCAGGACCCTGATGATAGGGGCAATGCTTTTTGGCATTTTTGTGACCAGCCTGGTTTTCTTTATGGCGTTTGATATCTGGTTCAAAACCGTTTATGTGGCTTTTTCTTTAGTGATCCTGTATGTGGTATTTTCCGTAAAAGAGCTCGTGGTCAGCGAAAAATCCATGATCCTGTCTGCCAGGGAAAGCATTGAAACAAACAGGATGTTAGGCCTGAGCCTGCAGAGTCAGGGCCTTCTGGACCTGGCCTTTGAAAAGTTCAGGAAATGCCCGTTAGATGACGCCATGAAAGACGTTCTCTATAATCTGGCCCTCGATTTCGAGCGCAAGCGCATGATGAATAAGGCCGTATCCGTACATGAATACATCCTCCGGGAAGGGGGTACTTTTCGAGATTTACATGTGCGCATTCCAAAACTGAAAAAATTCGCCGGAGAGGTGCAGCTTGGAAAACACGGGGAGCAAAAAGCGGGACAAATCCTGATATCAGATGATCTTGAGACAAAACCAACGATCGGACGATATGAAATCTTAGGGGAGTTAGGCCAGGGGGCTATGGGTGTCGTGTACAAGGCGCAAGATCCCAGGATCAATCGTCTTGTAGCCATAAAGACTATACGTTTTTCCGATGATTTTGAAGAAAAACAGGCCAAAGAGGTAAAGGAGCGCTTTTTTAAGGAAGCCGAATTAGCCGGCAAATTGTCCCATCCCTCTATTATTTCCATTCATGATGTGGGTGAGGACTACGAGCTTACTTACATGGCCATGGAGCTTTTGGAAGGAAAGGATCTGGATTACTATTGCCAGAAAAAGAACCTGCTTCCTTTTAGGAGAATTTTAGACATTATTGCCGATGCGGCCGAGGCCCTGGACTATGCGCACAGCCATGGTGTCATCCACAGGGACGTGAAACCCGGAAACATCATGCTCCAGAACAACGGAAAGATCAAAGTTACCGATTTTGGCATTGCCAAGGCCGTCTCTTCTTCCCAGACCAAGAGCGGGATCATCCTCGGAACCCCGAATTACATGTCACCCGAACAAATAAACGGAATGCCGCTCGATGGCCGCTCCGATGTTTTCTCCTTAGGTGCGGTATTTTTCCAACTCCTGACCGGCAATCTCCCCTTTGGCGGCAAAACCATTACCGAGCTCTTTTATCAAATCACCCAGGTAAGACACCCTTCCCCCCGAGAATTCAACCCCAAGGTGATTAAACCCGTCGAGCAACTCATTGACAAGGCCCTGGCAAAGGACCCTGATAAAAGATTTCAGAGGGCCAACGACTTTAACAGGTATCTGAGACTCCTGGGTCAAAAGATCGACAGCGTCAGGGCAAAACAGGATAAAACAGCGTAAAAACGTTGTGTAGCGAAAATCTCAGGCTAAATCTCATAATACTCCCTATACCACGACAGAAACTTCCTTATACCCTCCCTGAGAGGTGTCTTGGGATCAAAACCCAAACGTTCCCTTGATCTTTCAATATCCGCAGAGGTTTCGGCCACGTCTCCCGGCTGAAGAGGCATCATATTTTTCTCGGCGGTCAGTCCCAGCTCCTCTTCCACAATGGCAATAAAATCCAAAAGGCCCACCGTATCGGAATTGCCGAGATTAAACACATCAAAAGGGACCGGCCTTTTCAGCGCGGCGACGGTGCCGGCTACGATATCGTCAATATAGGTAAAATCCCTTTTCATGCGCCCGTAGTTGTAAACGTTAATGGGCTCGTTTTTGAGGATGGCCTTTGTAAATAGAAAGAGCGCCATGTCAGGACGACCCCATGGCCCGTAGACAGTGAAATACCTCAGTCCTGTAAGGGGGATCTGATAAAGGTGGTTGTATGCGTGGGCCATAAGCTCATTCGCCTTTTTGGTCGCGGCATAAAGTGAGACGGGCGTGTCCACCCGGTCCTCCACGCTGAAAGGTACCTTTTTATTGGTTCCATACACGGAAGAGGAGGAAGCATAGACAAAATTTCTGACACCGTATTCGCGGGCCAGTTCAAGGAGATTCAAAAAGCCCTCCAAGTTGCTCTTTTGATATGAAAAAGGGTCTTTCAGGGAATACCTGACCCCGGCCTGGGCCGCGAGATTGCAGATGATCTCCACCCGGTGCTTACTGAATATCTCTTTGAGGGCCGAAAGATTCTGGATGTCTTCCTCGTAAAAAGCAAAATTTTCATAAGGTTGCAGAATATCCAATCGGGCTCTTTTCAAGGTGACATCATAGTAGGGATTCAGGTTATCGACACCGACAACGCGCTCCCCCATATCCAGCAATTTTTTTGACAAATGAAACCCGATAAAACCCGCGGACCCCGTAACCAGTATGGGTCGATTATTTTCAGTCATAATGAAGATTCCCTTTCAGTTGTATGGTTACTGCTGTCATTTCCTGCATTTCCTGCAGCTTACTATCAGAAAACGTATCTTTTCAATAAGCCAGGATATCCACTCACGAAAATGGCCTTGCCCGAACCTTTTGAGAAGTTACCAAAAAGACTTTAATAATGCCACAACTTTTCGTTTTCCAGCGGGGCAAACCACGGGGATTCGTATTCCGCCGGGGAAATCTTCAGTCTGATGAAGACCATGGGTCGAGGATAGGGTAGGGGCAAAAAAAAAGATTGTACCCGGAAAAGCAACTTGTTGATTTCCGAATACAATCTCTATAAAGGCTTTTTGTGACGGGGATAATTCCCGTCACATTCATTGCATTTTAAGGGAGAACTATGTTACATCATTCCTCCCATTCCTCCCATACCGCCCATTCCTCCTCCGGGAGGCATTGCGGGCATGTCATCCTTTTTATCCGGTTTGTCCGCAATCATGGCCTCAGTGGTCAAGAGCAGGGATGAAACAGAGGCTGCATTCTGAAGTGCAAACCGGGTGACCTTTGTCGGATCAAGTATTCCGGCCTTTAACAGGTCCTCATATACGTCCGTATCGGCGTTGTAGCCAAAAGCGGCCTTCTTTTCCTTGACCTTTTCCACTACCACGGAACCCTCGACCCCGGCATTGTTGGAAATCTGACGAATTGGTTCCTCCAGAGATCTCAAAACGATATTGACGCCTGATTGTTCCTCGCTTTCCAGCGCCAACTTGGAAACGGCAGGGATAGCCCTGAGTAAGGCGACACCGCCACCGGGGACAATCCCCTCTTCAACGGCAGCCCTTGTGGCATTCAGTGCGTCTTCCACCCTGGCTTTTTTCTCTTTCATCTCAATCTCAGTAGCCGCGCCGACGTTTATCACTGCCACGCCGCCGATCAATTTGGCCAGTCTTTCCTGCAGCTTCTCGCGGTCATAGTCAGAGGTGGTTTCTTCGACCTGTGCCCGGATCTGTTTGACCCTTCCTTCCAGATCACTCCGCTTGCCGCCTCCATCCACGATCGTGGTGTTGTCCTTGTCAATATTTACCGTCTTGGCGGTTCCAAGATCGTTCAGGGTAACATTCTCCAGCTTCAGACCGAGGTCTTCGGATATGACGCGCCCGCCTGTGAGAATGGCGATGTCCTCAAGCATGGCCTTTCTTCTGTCACCGAACCCGGGGGCTTTGACCGCGGCCACCTGAAGGGTCCCTCTCAGCCTGTTGACCACTAATGTGGCAAGGGCCTCTCCCTCGATATCCTCGGCAATGATCAGGAGCGGCTTGCCCATCTTGGCAATCTGCTCTAAGATAGGAATCAGGTCCTTCATGGTGCTGATCTTCTTCTCGTTGAGGAGAATATAAGGCTCACTCAGATCTGCCACCATTTTCTCCGCATTTGTAACAAAGTAAGGGGAGAGATAACCTCTATCAAACTGCATGCCTTCAACCACCTCTAAAGTGGTGTCCATGCTCTTGGCTTCCTCCACCGTAATAACCCCTTCTTTTCCTACCTTGCTCATGGACTCGGCAATGATGTTTCCGATGGTCTCGTCATTATTTGCCGAAATAGTACCTACCTGGGCGATTTCTTCCTGGGCCTTTGTGGGCTTGGAGATCTTTTTGAGTTCTCCAACCGCAACTTCCACGGCCTTTTCAATCCCCCTTTTTAATGCCATGGGATTGACCCCGGCAGCTACTAATTTGGAACCTTCCCTGTAGATCGCCTGTGCCAAGAGCGTAGCCGTGGTTGTACCGTCGCCGGCTACGTCAGAAGTCTTGGACGCCACTTCCTTTACCATCTGTGCGCCCATGTTTTCAAATTTGTCTTCCAGCTCAATTTCCTTTGCAACGGTGACGCCGTCTTTCGTGATATTGGGTGCGCCAAAAGACTTATCCAAGATGACGTTCCTGCCCTTTGGTCCCAATGTGACCTTAACGGCATTGGCAAGGGTATCAATCCCTATAAGGATTGATTCCCTGGCCTTTACATCGTATTTAATCTCTTTTGCCATGCTAAATTTCCTCCTTAACTGTATAAACTATAACTTTTTTTCTAAAATGACCAAATTTAAAGTATTTGACAGCGCCTACTCGATGATGGCAATGATATCATCTTCTCTCATTATGAGGTGTTCCTCACCATCTATGGTTATTTCGTTTCCCGAATACTTCCCGAAAAGTACGCGATCTCCTGCTTTGACCTCTAAAGCGATCCTTTCTCCTTTATCGCTCACCTTTCCGGCGCCTACGGAAACCACCTTGCCTTCCTGGGGCTTTTCCTTTGCCGTATCAGGTATGATAATACCGCCTTTTGTCTTTTCTTCCTCTTCCACCCTTTTTACGATTACACGGTCTTGTAATGGCTTTACTTTCATCTTAACTATCTCCTCCCTATATATAAATAATGTTAAGAAAAAGGCCTTTTTTGCAAAAAAGCCTCGTCCTCGCCTCCCAAAATACCGATTGTGTTCATGCGGATGCTTTTTTCTAAGATTTTGCTTAACAAAGAGAAGTTAATAACCGCTTATCAAATGTCAAGAGACGCCCAAAAAAAACGGAAAAAAGATTTATTCGGGCTGATCCAGTCGCCACTTCAATGTTTTTTCGATGCCTTCCTTTAGGCTGGTTTCAGGGGACCATCCCAAGGAACCGAGAGCCTTTTCAAAGACCAGACAGCTCAGGGTCAAATCACCCGGTCGGGCCGGTTTCCTGACAAGCATGGAAAGGTCTTCGGGCACATCCTGTCTGAAGTGCTTGAAAGCCTTAAAAATAACATTATAAAGCTCAAGGGTCTTTGTCTCCCTCCCTGTCCCTATGTTAAAGAAGTCCCCGATGCCTTTGGTCAGGGCGGCCAGATTGGCCTTTACCACGTCTCCCACAAAACAGTAATCGCGGACCATTCCCCCATCATCATCAGGAAAATGGTATAGTAGCGATTGCTTCCCTTTTATGAGATTGTCCATGAAAATGGCCACCACACCGGCCTCGCCGTGCGGTATCTGCCGCGGACCGTAGATGTTGGCATAGCGAAGGGTCGTATA
>DAOUXC010000039.1 GCA_030666795.1 Desulfobacteraceae bacterium | reverse complement strand
TATATAATTGACAGAATTCCTTAACTTTAGCTCACTTCAAACTTTAATTCACTTCAAACTCATGCAGTTTAAAAGTTAAACATGCGTGTCGTCTCTACTGAGGTATCATTCTTTTGATATCAGACAGTTAGGACTCTTTAACTGTGAACCGTGAACGTTGAACCGCTTAACCCAGGTTATAATAAGGTGATTTTACAACATGAAAAAGAAACAAAGTCCGAATGAAATGGTAAAAAAGCTGTTGGCCGGTGATCGTCGGGCGGCCGCCAGGCTGATCACGCTTGTGGAAGATGAAAGGGATGAACACCATGAGGTGATGAGACAGGTCTATCCGCACACGGGCCAGGCCATGATTTTAGGTATCACCGGTGCCGGCGGGGCAGGCAAAAGCACGCTGACGGATCACCTGATTCACAGGTTTCGCGCGAAAGGGAAAAAGGTCGGTGTTGTAGTGGTAGATCCAAGCAGTCCTTTCTCGGGAGGCGCCTTTTTAGGAGACCGTATCCGTCTTCAGAGCCATTCACAGGATGATGGTGTTTATATCCGCAGCCTGGCCTCCAGGGGATATCTCGGTGGGTTGTCCCGAGCCACGCATGATGTGATTCGCATCATGGAGGCCATGGGAAACCATGTAATAATTGTGGAAACCCTGGGCGCGGGCCAGGACGAAATTGATGTGATTCATATCGCCCACACGTGTCTCCTCGTGCTTACGCCCGGAATGGGAGATGATATTCAGGCCATGAAGGCGGGGATTATGGAAATAGCGGATATAATTGCCCTCAACAAGGCGGACCTGGACGGAGCAAATAGCTGTATGCGGCATCTGCAGGGAGTATTGTCGGTTGGGAGTTTTAAGGAAGGAGAATGGATACCGAAGGTTATCCCTACAGTATCGGTTGCCGGCAAGCCGGAAGACCTTCGGGGCATTGACGAACTGGCGGATGCCATAGCGGAACACCAGGCATTCCTGCAAAAGAGCAGAGCTATCGATAAGGTGAAATACGATAGGGTAGAACTGGAGATTGGACTTATCTTTAAGGATGAATTGGAAAAACTTATCTTCAAGGGCCTTAAGGGAACAGGCAAGAAAAAAGAATACATCGAAAGCATTATTAACAGGAAGAATGATCCCTATTCAGTGGTCGAAGATGTGCTTAATACCTATCTTGTCCCGGGGGAATGAAATGTATACACGGAAAATCAAAGAGAGGGATGATGATAAGGAGAATCCTATCCCGGACCGGGGTCTTTTTAAGAATCTTTCCGGCTTCAAGATCAAAGCCGTGTATGGTCCTGAAGATATTTCGCAATTCGATCCCGAGAATGATCTGGGTTTACCCGGTGAATATCCATTTACCCGCGGGGTCCACAAAACAATGTATCGTGAAAGATTATGGACCATTCGGCAACTGGGATCTCTGGATTCGCCTTCAAAGGCCGGCCGGAGAACCAAAAAACTTCTTCAGATGGGGGCAACAGGTATTAGTCTTTGTCTCGATATGCCCACAATCATGGGTAGAGATTCGGATGATCCTCTGGCTGAAGGAGAAGTGGGAAGCTGTGGTGGGGTATCCATAGATTCTCTGGAAGATATGCGTAATCTTCTGGAAGGGGTTCCACTTGATGAAATCAGTATCAATTTTGTTTCCAATTCCCAGTCTCCGATTATTTTAGCCATGTTTGCGGCGGTCGCTCAGGAGCGCGGAGTCCCCCTTGAACTACTGACCGGGACAATGCAAAATGACATACTCAAAGAATACCAGGCACAGAAGTCATACTATTTCCCTCCACGGCCTTCCATGCGCCTCACAATAGATACTCTGACCTGCTGCAATGAACATATGCCCCGTTTCAACCCCATCAGCATCAGTGGGTATCATCTGGCTTCTGCCGGTGCTACACCTGTCCAGGAACTGGCCTTTACGTTAGCAAACGGATTTACATATGTGGAGGAAGGAATAAAGGCAGGCCTGCCGGTAGACAGCTTTGCCCCCCGTCTTTCTTTTTTCTTTAAGGTTCATAATGATTTTTTTGAAAACATTGCCAAATATCGTTCTGCGCGAAGGATATGGGCAAAAACCATGCGTGAAAAGTATAAGGCCAAAGATCCCCGTTCATGGCTGTTCAGGGTTCACACCCAGACCTCGGGGTCTTCACTTACGGGCCGGCAACCGGAGAACAACGTTATCAGAGTAGCTATTCAAGCCCTTTCCGCGGTGCTGGGTGGGACCCAGTCGCTGCACACAAACTCCTTTGATGAGGCATTATCCATCCCCACACCGAGGTCTGAAAAACTGGCCTTGAGGACCCAGCAGATTATTGCTCATGAAAGCGGTGTCACAAACACCATAGATCCCTTAGCAGGGTCCTATTATGTTGAAACACTGACAAACCGGATGGAAGAGGAATGCGAAAAATACTTCAAGGAGATAGAAGGCCTTGGCGGGGTGATTTCGGCCATAGAAAAGGGCTATTTCGCCAAGGCAATCGCTGATTCGTCTTTCAGTTATCAAAGGGACATAGAAAATGGAAAAAGGACTGTCGTCGGGCTGAATGAGTTTGTGGAGCAGGAAGAAGTGGATGTCGAATTGTACGAACCCGATCCCCGATTTGAGAAAGAGAAGATTCTCGACCTTAAGGATCTCAAAAGAAAAAGAGATAACAATTCAGTCGAGTCATGCCTGAATGAAATAAGGGAGGTAAGCCGGGGTTCGGAAAATGTCATGCCTGTTTTAATCAAGGCAGTCAGGGCCCACGTCACATTGGGCGAGATAATCGGTGTGATGAGAGAAGTTTTCGGTGAATTCCGGGAGGTGTCCGCATATTAACGGGAGTCTGAGGGGGACGGCGCGCAATGGGCAAGAAAAAGACGATGAGGATATTGATAGCAAAACCTGGTCTCGACGGGCATGACAGGGGGGCAAAAGTGGTGGCAAGGGCCTTGAGTAATGCGGGTATGGAGGTTATCTATGCAGGTTTGCATCAGACCCCTGTGCAGATCGTTAATGCGGCAATTGATGAGGACGTTGATGCCGTAGGGTTGAGTATCCTCTCCGGAGCCCACAAGACCATATTCCCGAAGATCATGACCCTGTTAGAAGAAAAGGGAATTTCGGACATACTGATTTTTGGAGGAGGAACGATCCCTAAAAAAGACCGGGGAGAATTGAAGTCACTGGGAGTTGGGGAGATCTTTTCAACGGGAACGGATACCCGGGACATTGTTGACTATTTGGACAGAACTCTTACGAGGTGAAAGGATGTCAAAACTATTTGATGGGAAAGCAATTGAAGAGATAGATCGAAGGAAAGAGGGATGGCAAAAAGAGGCCTACGACCCTCAAAAAGAGCTTGACAAGACCTTTGAAACCCTTTCGGGTGTTCCGGTTGAGCCGCTTTACACCCCCGCACATAACGCCCGTATGGATTATCTTAATGACCTGGGTTTTCCCGGCCAGGAGCCTTATGTTCGAGGGGTTCATCCAACCATGTATCGGGGGCGAACCTGGACAATAAGGCAGTTGGCCGGTTTCGGTCCCCCTGAAGAAACAAACAAGCGATATAAATTTCTCCTCAAAGAAGGGGCCACGGGCATAAACGGTGTTTTTGACTATCCTACACTTCGAGGATTTGATTCCACGGAGCCCTATGCGCGGGCAGACGCGGGACGTGGCGGCGTAGCAATTGATACGCTTGAAGACATGAGCATCCTTTTTGACGGCATACCCATCGACAAAGTGAGCAGTTCCCTGGTGACCTGCCAGCCTATCTGCAATATCTCTGTCCAGTCCATGTATTTTGCCAATGCCATGATGAGAGGTATTCCATTGGATATGCTGACCGGCACCAGTCAAAATGATTTTTTAATGGAAACCGCCATCACAGTTGCACCCGAACTTCTGCCTCCGAAGTTTTCTTTTAAACTGAGTTGTGATGCAATTGAATTCTGCACAAAACATGTCCCTCGCTGGAACCCGATAAGTTTTGCAGGCTATAACTACCGCGAGGCCGGGTGTACGGCGGACCAGGAGATCGCTTTTGTCATTGCCAATGCAATCGCCTGCTCCGAGGAGCTGATCCGTCGGGGTCTCGACATAGACAGTTTTGCCCCGCGACTCAGTTTTTTCTTATCCTCTCACAATGATTTTTTTGAGGAGATTGCCAAGTATCGGGCCGCCAGAAGAATCTGGTTTCGAATAATGAAGGAACGTTTTAAGGCCAAAAACCCGCGTTCATTGACCTTCAGGTTTCATGTCCAGACTGCCGGAGTTGCATTAACCGCCCAACAGCCGTTGAACAATATCTCGAGGGCGGCCTATCACGGGTTAGCCGCGGTTCTGGGCGGGGCACAGTCTGTCCACATAGATGGATATGATGAAGCATTGTGTACTCCAACAGAGCTTTCTTCCCTTACCGCGCTCAGGACCAACCAGATTCTGCAGCTTGAAACAAGGGTAACAAATACCATAGACCCATTAGGAGGTTCCTACTTTGTGGAGGCATTGACCAACAAACTGGAGGAAAAAACGTCCGAGCTTTTGGAAAAAATTGACCAAATCGGAGGTATTGTTAAGGCCACGGAAAACGGATGGATACATAAAGAAATATCAAACTCAGCCTATGAATACCAATTGGCTATTGAGTCGGTCAAGATGCCCATTGTCGGAGTTAATTGTTACAGAATGGAAGATGAAGAGCTTCCCATACAGCTTTTTGAAGTACCCGCGACCCTTTTGATTCAGGAGAAAAAGCTTAAAACAATTATGAAAGAGCGGGATACATCTAAGGCAAAGGGTGCACTGGATGAGATTAGCCGCTGCTGTGATGAAGACCGAAATCTCATGGAGGTTATTGTGGAGGGTGTAAAAAACCGCATTACGGAAGGGGAGATTTCAAATACTCTCAAAGGGGTTTATGGTACCTGGAATCCTCCGCTTTTTTAATTGATATTTATCAGGAAGGAAGGAACTTATGAAGAAAAATGTCAGGGTAGTGATAGCGCGTCTTGGTATGGACGCCCATTGGAGAGGCAGCATCGTAGTGGCGCGAGCACTGCGCGATGCAGGGATGGAAGTGATTTATTTGGGCAATCAGATGCCTGAAACCATAGTAAAAACGGCTATTGATGAAGATGTTGATATCGTCGGTCTGAGCACCCTTTCCGGGAATCACATGGTGCTGGCGCCTGAGGTAGTTCGTGTTCTCAGAGAAAAAGGAATGGATGAGGCCAAAGTGATTCTTGGCGGTACAATACCTCCGGACGATATTCCAAGGCTCAAGGAGGCAGGTATCGCTGAGGTCTTTGGAACAGGGACACCTTTGAAAAAGATCATAGACTTTGTATCCGGATCGATATAAGAAAGGAGATCCATGGTAATTACTCAGGTTGTGAGGTTCACGGTTCACAGTTCAAGGTTAATCGCTTTGTTATTTCCTTCATATTTCCTGTGCAACTAAGAATTCGCTCCCGACTTGTGTGTAAGGGCACTTGACGTTTTGCAATAACAGAATAAACTGCGCATTCGGTTTAGAATCGAACATATCTTTCATCAAGCTGACCTTAAACCATGAATCTCTGAACGCTGAACCTTATGCAGACATTAATTCTGGGGCGTGAGGATTATTGATTCCCGGACGCGACAAATATGAAAACTCCACATGATGGTCCTAGAACAAGGATAAAAAAGCTCCAAAAGAGCATGAAGGATGCTGATATTGACGTCGTTTTGCTGAGCTATTCAAGATCTACTCTTTACTACGCAGGAACCACTCAACCGTCTATCCTGAGCATAACACCTGAAGACTATCATCTTACAGTAATAAGAGGTATGGAATGGGTCATGGAGGAGACATGGCTCAAATCCGACAAAATCAGTTCCGGCAATGGCTACAGGCATGAAAAGGAGCGACTATATAGCTGGAAAATCGAAAAAGGGAGCTTAGGTTTGGAACTGGACATACTCCCTGCCGGTCAATATCTTCAACTTTCGGAACTCTTTTCTTCATTCAACATCGTTGACATATCGAAATTGATCTTAGAACAAAGAAAAATCAAGGATGCCGTGGAGATTAGGCATACAAGAGAGGCCTGCCGTATAGTCCATTGCGGGCACAAAAGGATCCTTGATGTGCTTCGGGAAGAAATGACTGAATTAGAGTTGTCCTCGGAAATAGAAGATGCCCATCGCAAAGCGGGGCACGAAGGTCTTTATTTTATAAGACAGTTCGACTTTTTTATGGGACGCGGACCTGTTGGTTCAGGCGTGAATCTGTCCAAAATCGCCGGTAAGGTAGGGTCCGTCACCGGTGTCGGCCTCAGTCCTTCCATTCCCATGGGCGCCTCAACAAGGGCCATCAAGAAGGGTGATATGATCGTTGTGGATATCCCAACGCATTATCAGGGTTATCACGCTGATCAAAGCAGGACATATGTCCTCGGAGAACCTCCCGATATTTGCAGATCCATGTACGATGGCATGAAGGAAATAGCAGATCAAACCATTGAAATTCTGAGGCCCGGGATTAGCTGCGATGATTTGCATAGGAAAGCCTTAAAGGTTGCCGAAGAAACCGGGATGAGCTCTTACTTTATGCGCATAGGTGTTGATTCAAAAATAGTTCCTTTTATAGGCCACGGCGTGGGTCTTGAACTTAATGAGCCACCTCTGCTTTGCAATAATAACCACGAGGTCTTTGAGGAAGGAATGATCATCGCCCTCGAACTTGAAATGTGCGGTTCTGTTGGGGAAGTGGTGAAGCTGGAAGATATGCTTTTAATTACTTCCGGGGGATCTGAAATTTTGACCATAACCCCAAGGGACCTTCATCGGATTTAAGGGAAAAATATGTATTACCCAAAT
Source organism: Desulfobacteraceae bacterium (assembly GCA_030666795.1). Classification (GTDB taxonomy): domain Bacteria; phylum Desulfobacterota; class DSM-4660; order Desulfatiglandales; family Desulfatiglandaceae; genus JAIOSR01. The sequence continues at coordinate 8,896 of DAOUXC010000039.1, read as the reverse complement.
CAAAGATCCGGATCGATACGGGACAAAGGGTTAGGTCTTATTCATTTATGTTACGGGTCAGGAGTTGGAAAGACCAGCAGGGCGGTTGGTTTGGCCATAAGGGCGGCCGGATCAGGTCTGCATGTGGAGTTTGTCCAATTTATGAAGTCCGGGAATTCGGGAGAAATAGCAGTATTCGAAAAGATTCCTCATATTCATTATCGGTGCCCCGGCAAACATCCTTTTATCCTGTCACGGGGTCCGGATGCCGTGCATTACGATCATGCGGAAAAGGGGCTGAAATATGCCGCTGAAGCGATCGAAAATGGGACTGATCTTTTGATATGTGATGAAATGCTGGACACAATCCTTTTCAATTTGATTCAAAAAGAGCAGATCATAGAGCTGATCGAAAAGTGTAAGGGTCGTGTTGAACTGGTTATGACGGGCAGGGATGCGCCCGCGGAAATTGTCGAATTGGCCGACTATATCACCGTGTTTGTTCAGGAAAAACATCCATATTATACGGGTGCAAAGGCGAGAAGAGGGATCGAATATTAAACAGTGTCCATCCAGAAATGGCCCTTTTTCACAACCTCTGCGTCAATCAGCGGGATTAGTTGTTCCCGCCTTCTGAGGCGGGACGCGTAATCCCTTGACTTCCTTGATCTTGTAAAAAAATTGCTCATTTCTGAATTGGACACAACTTAGCGCCCATTTTTCATTAATGATGGGCACTAAATGAGAGACCGGGTGCGGGGAGGAGAGCGTGTTCTTGTAATTGATTATCTGGACTAAAGAACCGGAGCACAGTATAAGGAAGCAATCCATGAAAAATATATCGAAAGTATTGATTGCAAATCGTGGTGAGATCGCCTGCCGAATTTTGCGCTCATTGGATCGTCTGGGTATTCCCGGTGTTGTCGTTTATCATGGTGCCGATGCCGATTCACCGGCTGTCCGGATGGCTACCGAGGCGGTGGAAATCGACGGCTCCAACCCGGTGGCCGCTTATCTGGATGCTGTTCAAATCATCGAGGCCTGCAGACAGACCGGCGCTGATGCGATCCATCCCGGCTTCGGCTTTCTGGCGGAAAACGCCGGTTTTGCCAAGCGACTTGGAGAGGAGGGGATCACCTTTATCGGCCCTCTGCCGGAAACCATCGAGTTGATGGGAAACAAGGTTGCGGCACGCGCTTTCTGTATCGAAAACGATTTTCCGGTGGTACCCTCTGTGACCGAGGCGGATGCTGGTAAAGACTTTGCGGAACATGCCCGCGGGATCGGCTTTCCGCTGCTGATCAAGGCGGCGGCCGGCGGTGGTGGCAAAGGCATGCATATCGTGAGGGAAATAGACGATCTGGAACAGGCCATTCAGTTGGCAAAGGGGGAGGCCCTGCGCGCCTTTGGAAGTGATGAGGTGTACGCGGAGCGTTATGTGGAACAGCCGCGTCATATCGAGGTGCAGGTGCTGGCGGATCACCATGGCAATGTGCTTCACCTGGGTGAGCGGGAGTGCTCCATCCAGCGCCGGTTTCAGAAGATTATCGAGGAGAGCCCGGCACCCGGTCTGCCGCCGCAACTGCGTGAGCGCATCTGCGCCATAGCTGTGGAGATTACTCAAAAGGTGAATTATCGGAATGCCGGTACCGTGGAGTTCATCCTGGCGCCGGACAACGAGTTCTACTTTCTGGAAATGAACACCCGGCTCCAGGTGGAACACCCGGTCACCGAGATGGTAACGGGCCTTGATCTCGTGGAACTGCAAATCCGCGTGGCTCAAGGAGAAACCCTGTCGCTCAATCAGGGGCAGGTCCAAGCGAAGGGACATGCCATTGAGCTGCGTCTCTACGCCGAGGATCCGGAAAACGACTTTCTTCCAGCCACCGGACCGCTGCTGGCCTACCGCATGCCGGTAGGCGAGTCGGTGCGGGTGGAAAACGGGTTTGCCGAGGGGATGACGGTTTCTTCAGCCTTTGATCCCATGCTGGCCAAGCTGATCGTTCACGGCAGGGATCGTGGCCAGGCTATCGGACGAGGATTGACGGCCCTGAAGGATACGCTGGTGCTGGGCGTCATCACTAATGCCAATTACCTGGCACGGATTCTCTCCCATCCGGCTTATGTCGCCGGCCAGTTACACACAGGTTTTATCCCACAGCATGCAAAGGATCTCAACCCACCGGCACTTAGCGAAGAAGAGCGCAACCTGCTCCTGGCCGCTGCTGCATTGAGCAACCGTGAATTTACCGATCCGGCCTTCCAGGTGCCGGAACCCTATAAGTTTCTTGGGAACTGGAGAAACTGATATGAAACGTCGAATCGATTTGCTCGACGAACATTATAACGTAACGGTTTTCGGTCAGCCCGGCGAGTGGCGCCTGCAGGTGGTGGATGGCGAACCCCAACCTGCTGTGCTGGCCGTGGGAACGGAATTTCAAGGCACCATTCAACTGGGAGATCAGAAGGCAGACATACAAATGGCGGTCAAGGGCGAAACAGCTTATATTCGTGCCTTTGACCGCACGGTTACCCTGCGGATTGTGGATCCGGTGGAGCAGGCAGCACAGGAGTCCGGCGGCAGCAGTAACACCGCCCGAGCCCCTATGCCCGGCACGATAGTGGAAGTCCAGGTGGCCGCTGGTGAAGTGGTCTCCAAGGGCCAGCCTATGATCACCATTGAGAGTATGAAAATTCTGACGGTGATTACAGCTACCCGTGACGGCGAGGTGTCCGAGGTTCATTTTGAACCGGGGGATACATTCGAGAAGAACGCGGCGCTGGTTACACTAAAAGAAAAAGAGGAGTAGTAAGATGCGCCGCATCAAGTCCAACATCGACACTCAATCTGCCGAATTCCGTGCTTATGAACGCCACAACCATGCGCTCATGGCGGAACTGCAAGAGCGCCAGAAAAAGGCCCGTTTCGAGCGTCCGGAGCGCGACATCACACGCCTGCGCAAGCAAAAAAAACTACTGGTTCGGGAGCGTATCGATCTTCTCCTCGATCCCGGCACGCCCTTTCTGGAGCTTTCCACTTTGGCGGCCAACATGGCCTATGACGGTACGGTCCCGTCCGCCGGTCTAGTGTCAGGTGTGGGCATCGTCAGTGGCCGAGAGGTCCTGGTGATGGCCAGTGACAGTTCCATTAAGGGGGGTGCCTGGTATCCGCTCACCGTGAAGAAAATGGTGCGCACCCTGGATATCGCCATTGAAAACCGTCTGCCCATGGTCCATCTGGTGGATTCGGCCGGGGCTTTTCTGCCGCTGCAGTCGGGGCTATTTCCGGACAGGTACATGGCTGGCCGCATGTTTCGCAACCAGTGCGTGCTGAGTGCCATGGGGGTGAAGCAGGTGGCGCTGGTGCTGGGGCACAGCACAGCCGGCGGCGCATATGTGCCGACCCTGTGCGACTACTCAATCATGGTACGGCGTACCGGAGGAGTTTTTCTGGGAGGGCCCCCATTGGTCAAGGCCGCCACCGGAGAAGAGGTCACCGCAGATGAACTGGGCGGCGCGGACGTACACAGTTCAATCAGCGGTACTGCCGACTATGCCGTGGATTCCGAACAGGAAGGCCTGGCCCTCGTGCGTGAGATCGTGGGCACTTTCCCCCGTGAAATTAAGGTGGCTGTGGAGCGGAGAGAGCCTGAGGAGCCCTACTACGATCCCGTGGAACTCCACGGCATTATTCCCGATGACGTGAAAAAACAGTTCGATATGCGTGAGGTGATCGCCCGGATCGTGGACGGCAGCCGGTTTCACGAGTTCAAGCCGGATTACGGCACCACCGTCGTGTGTGGCTTTGCCTTTTTGTATGGCTGGAAGGTAGGACTTGTCGGCAACAACGGGGTCCTGTTTTCCGACAGCGCTCACAAGTCCACCCAGTTTTTGCAGCTATGCAACCGGGACAGGGTGCCCGTTATCTTTCTGCAGAATATCACCGGCTTTATGGTTGGAAAGGCCTACGAGCATGGCGGCATCACAAAGGACGGTTCCAAAATGCTGATGGTACAGAGCAACCTGGATGTGCCGAAACTGACGATCATGACCAACGGCAGCTTCGGTGCCGGAAACTATGCCATGTGCGGCCGCGCCTACGATGCTCGCTTCCTGTTTTCCTACCCCAACGCGCAGATCTCAGTGATGGGTATGGAACAGGCGGTAAAGACCTTGACCCAGATTCGGCTCAAGGCCCTGCAGCGCCAGGGCAAGAGTCTGCCCGAGGAAGATGTGCGGAAGATTTACGACGGCATCGCCCTGGATTACATGGAAAAGAGCGGCGCCTACTACTCCACCTCGGGGATGTGGGACGATGGCATTATCGACCCTGTCGATACCCGCAAAGTGCTGGGTATTTCCCTGTCGGTTGCCCTGAATCGTGACGACCAGGAATCACCCCACGGTGTGTTGAGAATTTAGAACTGGAGGAATTAAGCCATCTAATGTACCCGCTTTAAATTCGGGGCTTCTCCCGGAGCCGCTTGTTGATTCAGCCCACTTGATTTTGATTATCAGACAAGGAGAAATAAATTGAAAGACGTTGTTATTGCCAGTGGTGTGCGGACCCCCATCGGTAAGTATGGCGGAACCCTCAAGGATGTCCCGGTATACAAACTGGGTAGTCTGGTTTTGAATGAGGCGATCAAAAGGGCCGGGGTGAAGCCTGTTGATGTTGATGACGTGATCATGGCCCAGTCTTACCAGAACGGTGAGTGCGCAAACGGGGCACGCATGGCGCTTCTTGAGGCCGGATGGCCGGTTGAAGTCCCGGGAGTAACAATAGATCGCCGCTGTTGCTCAGGTCTGGATGCCGTCTTTTTTGGTGTCATGAAGATACAGACCGATAATGCGGATATTATTGTTGCCGGCGGAATGGACAGTATGAGCCAGGCGGAATTATATATTCCGGGCCATATTAAATGGGGCCTGGGTGGCAAAGTCGATGAAAAATGGGGATTTATGCCAAGGGGACACGGGGCTCTTTCCATGTGGGGGATACCCGTTTATGACCGGATACAGCGCGCAAGGGTCATGTCTCAGCCCGTGGAAAGGTTCGGTGAACTCAATTCCATGATGACCTGGGCGGAAAAAGCAGCCAAAAGCGAACACATCACACGCAAGGAAGCAGATGAATGGGCTTTACGAAGTCAGCAGAAAGCTGTTGCCGCCATTGACTCAGGGAAATTCCGCGAAGAAATTGTTCCAATCCCGATAGCGCAGAGAAAGGGAGAGCCCTTGATCTTTGATACCGATGAAACACCCAGAAGAGATACGACCCTGGAGAAGCTCAGCACATTACCGCCGGTCTACCCAGACGGTGTATGCACTGCCGGAAATTCATCCACCGAGAACGACGGCGCGGCCGCCGTGGTATTGATGACCAAGGAAAAGGCCAGGGACTTGGGTGTTCTACCAATGGCTTTTTTCAGATCCTGCGCCGTGGCAGGCGCTGATCCTACCCTCACTTATCCCGCGGTGCCTTCATCCGTTAACAAAGCCCTCGAAAAGGCAGGGCTTACCATAGATGAAATAGATATCATTGAGATACAAGAGGCATTTGCAGTGCAGGCATTGGCCGATGCAAGGATGATGGGAATCAAACCGGAAAATTTTGACAAAAAGATAAACATCAATGGTTCGGGTATTTCTCTTGGCCATCCCATTGGTGCTACCGGGGTTATGAGATTGGTCACACTGCTCAACGAGATGAAGAGGAGGGATTTCCGCTATGGCCTGGAGACCATTTGCGGAGGCGGGGGCCTGGGAATAGCCGCTGTTGTGGAGGGGAGGACAGAATGAAGATTGAGAGAGTATGTGTCATCGGTATGGGAACCATGGGAAACCAGATAGGGATTGTCTTCGCAAAGGCTGGTTTTGAAACCTATATGGTTGATACCTCCCAAAAGCAAGTAGAAAGGGGACTTAAAAGCATTCAGTCTTTTTTGCAAGGCCAGGAGAAAAAGGGAAAGCTTGATAAGAACGCCAGGGAAAAGACCCTGTCCCTTATCACTGCCGGAACAGACATTAGTGATGGCGTCTCAGATGTCAGCCTGGTGATTGAGGCGGTTTTTGAGGATGTGGAAGTAAAAAAGGATGTCTTCAGGAAAGTGGATGAGGTCAGTGCGCAGGAGGTCATCCTTGCAAGCAACACCTCGACCCTCTGGATTGCCGAGCTTTCCGCGGCCACAAATCGTCCGGAAAAATGCATCGGTACACATTTTCTGATTCCCGCTGCCCTGACTCCCTTAGTAGAGGTGGTTCGAGGTCCGGTAACCTCTGATGAAACTCATGACACGGTCATCGATTTTCTTGGAAAGTGCGGAAAGGAGACCGTAACCGTTGCGGATTCGCCGGGCTTTGTTATTAACCGCCTTTACCTGCCCATGGTAAATGAGGCGTTTTTCGCCCTTGAAACGGGTCTTGCGAGTGCTGTGGAGATAGACAGGAGCTGCACTAAAGGTTTGGGCTTCCCGTTAGGCCCCTTAGCCGCTGCAGATGCCTTTGGCCTGGATATACTTCTTGCCTGTATGAAGACTTTCCATAAGGAACTCGGAGATAAATACCGGCCATGCCCCCTGCTTGTGAAACTCGTCAAAGCGGGTCATTTAGGCAGGAAGACCGGAAAAGGAGTTTATGATTACGGCAAATAGCAGTTCGGATCCTGGGTGGATCCGGCGTCATGAAGGGCTACCCCGTTGAAAGGATGATGCGGGATGCCGGGATGATCCGGATATTTGACGTAAGCAACCGGGTACAACGGTTATTGCAGCCGGGAACCTGCTATAAAGAAGAAAATATGAGGAGGATGAGGATTTATGGAATCTACGGTTATTTATGATTCAAATGAAGGTATATGTTCCCTGACGCTTAACCGTCCGGAGGTGTTTAATGCCTTGAATCTCCAGTTAGTAAAGGATTTGATCTCTGCCCTGAGAAAGGCGGAATCGGAGCCTGATGTGCGGGTAGTAATTCTAAAAGGCGCAGGAAAGGCATGGTGTGCCGGTGGAGATCTGGAAGAATTGCTGGCGCTGACAGAGGGGAGCGCGGCTGATCGCCGCGCCTATCTTTTGGAGTTCAAAGGCATGATCGATAAGGTAAGAGGCATTTCAAAACCGGTAATTGCATCTGTGCATGGCGCCTGTGTGGGAGGCGGAAATGAATTAAACATTGCATGTGACCTGACCATTGCGTCTGAAAAGGCCAAATTCGGCCAGGCTGGACCAAGGGTGGGTTCCATGCCTGCTTTTGGCGTTCCTCAGAATCTGCAGATACTTGTAGGGGAAAAACGTTCCCGTGAAATCACCTATCTCTGCCGTCTTTATACGGCTCAGGAAGCAGAGACTATGGGCTGGATCAATAAGGCGGTCCCGGCCGGGGATCTGGAAAAAGAGACGGAAAAATGGGCAAAAGAGATCGTGGAAAAAAGTCCGACTGCCATTGCCCTGGGTAAAAAAATGCACAATGCATATTATGATCTTCTCTCATCAAGCGCCGAGATCGGTGTGGAGATGCTGACCTTTTTCTGGGGTACGGAAGAGGCAAGAGAAGGTATGCTGGCATTTAAGGAAAAACGACAGCCCGTATTCAAACCGTAGAGCGGGTATATTGAATTAGTTGGAGGTAAGCATGATTAATGTTCTGGGAATTTGCGGAAGCCCTGTAAAGGATTCCAACACGGAAGTGATGATGAAAGAGGCCTTGTCGGCTGTTGAAGGTGAAAAGGTCAAAACGAAAATCATCACCTTGAACGGAAAGAAAATTGAGGACTGCCGTCACTGCAACTGGTGCATGATCAAGCAGAGCGAAGGAAGCTACTGCGCCCTGAAGGACGACATGGATGAGATCTACGCCCGGGTCCTCGATGCCGATGCCCTACTGGTCGCCTCACCGGTCTATATAGGCCGGTTGTCGGGGCACCTTGCGTGCGTTTTTGACCGGCTTCGGTGTTTCATACACGGAAAATTTTACGGCAGTGCCCTGAAGCACAAGGTGGGCGCGGCCATGGCCGTGGGATGGCTCAGAAACTCGGGCATCGAGACAACCCTCACAACAATTCACTGGGCCTTTCTGACCTACCAGATGGTCATTGCCGCCCCCGGGATCCTCGCCACTTTCGGCGGGGTCGGTGTCAGCAGTCTCGGCGGAACGGGAGCCTTCGACCCTAAAGACAAGCATCAGGTATTAAAGGACGAATATGGTCTCAAGACCGCCCGTGCCACTGCTAAGAGCATGGTGGAACTGGCCAAAATTATCAAGGCCGGGAAAGTCAGGGTATAAAAAAACGCCATGCCCGACTCTGAAAGTGTAGTTTCTATCTTCGATGATCTGAAAATGATCATGCCTCCTTCTCCCTATTGGCCGGAATCTGCCAATGTGTATGTGTTCAAGGACGGGGATGGAATAAGCCTTTTTGATGTGGGCTGTGGCAGCATGGCTTCAGTTGATCGTCTTAATAACGCCCTGAAATTTCTAAAATGGGAAGCAAGGCCGATAAAAAAGATTATCCTCTCACATGCCCATCCCGATCACATGGGTGCAATGGAAATACTATTATCCGAAGTTTCGCCCGGGCAAATTATACTGCATGAGATAGATGTTCCCTATGCCCTTGACCCTGAAAGCCTCTCTCTATCCTTTGATATACCCTTATGTAAAAAGCGTTCGTCCGGAGGAAGCAATCAGGACAAGAACGGTGGAAAAGGCCCGGAATTTGACCTGATTGCCTATTTTCGGTCCCTTGGTTGTTCCATGTGCAGTTTAAAACCGAACAGGACAGTAGTTGAGGGCGATACTATTCGGGTTGGCGATTATAATTTCAATGTCTTTCACACACCAGGTCACGCGCCGGGACACATATCCTTGCATGACCCTAAAAAACGACTCTTGTTGGCCGGAGATATTTTAGGCGAGATGG
>DAOUXC010000182.1 GCA_030666795.1 Desulfobacteraceae bacterium | reverse complement strand
AATGCCATGCCAAAGCCGTATTCCGCGTTATCCTCAAAAAGCGAGTTTGCCCATGCGGGGCCATGCCATTGTTCATGGACCGTGTAAGGACAAACCGGTGCGGAACCACCGTAGATGGAAGAGCAGCCCGTGGCATTTGCAATGAGCAGGCGGTCGCCAAAGAGCTGGGGGACGAGCTTAACATAGGGCGTCTCGCCGCAGCCGGGGCAGGCCCCGGAAAACTCAAACAAAGGTTTTCTGAACTGGCTTCCCTTTATTGAAGATGCGGGCATCAGATCGTCCATCAAGGGGAGTTCCGTGGAGAAGATATGATTGGGGACCTGGATTTCTTTTTGCGCGTTAAGAGGCTTCATGACAAGGGCCTTTTTCTTGGCCGGACAAACCTGGGCGCAGTTGCCGCATCCAGTGCAGTCAAGGGGGCTTATCTGAATCCTGTAGCGCAACCCCTTTAATTCTTTGCCCTTGGCCTCTGCAGTCACAAAATCTTTGGGTGCGTCTTTAAGATCTTCCTCATGTGCCAGTACGGGGCGAATGACCGCATGCGGGCAGACACAGGCGCACTGGTTGCATTGGATACAGTTTTCCGGTTGCCATTCCGGCACATTGATGGCAATACCCCTTTTTTCATATTGAGTCGTGGCCGTTGGAAAAATCCCGTCCGGTGGAAGGGCGCTCACCGGGAGTTTGTCTCCCTGTTGGGCCAGCATGGGTCTCATGACCTCTTTCACAAATTCAGGTTCATCCTGTAAAAGGTAGGCCTCCTGACCCGCAGTGGCCCACGATTTGGGGACCTTGATCTTCTTCAGGGCTCCGATAGCCCTGTCCACGGCATCAACATTCATTTGAACCACCTTGTCACCTTTTTTGCCGTAAGTTTTTTTGATGGCGCCCTTCATGTAGTCAAATGCTTCTTCGGGAGGAATAACGTTGGCGATTTGAAAAAAGGCGGCCTGCATAATCATGTTGATTCTGCCCCCTAAACCCAATTGAGCGGCAATTTTGACCGCATCAATGTTATAGAAATTCAAACCGGCCCGGGCAATTTGCCGTTTCATGCTATCGGGTAGCCTGGCCCCCAATTCCTTGAGGCCCCAGGGGGAATTTAGGAGAAAAGCCCCCCCTTCCTTGATTCCTTCCAGAATGTCATACTGGTCAACAAACGCGGGATTGTGGCATGCTATAAAGTCTGATTTGGTGAGGAGATAAGGAGACTGAATTCTTTCCGGGGAAAACCGGAGATGGGACATGGTGATCCCTCCCGATTTCTTGGCATCATAGGCAAAATATGCCTGGGCATACATATTGGTGTTTTCGCCGATTATCTTGATTGCGTTTTTGTTGGCCCCGACCGTACCGTCGGCCCCCAGTCCCCAGAATTTGCACCGTACGGTTCCCTCGGGCGAGGGATCAATCTCCTCGGGCAGTTCCAAAGATGTATGGCTAACGTCATCCACTATACCCACAGTAAAGTGGTTCTTTGGGACCCTGGAGCGAAGATTATCAAATGTTGCCTTAACCATGGTTGGAGTGAAATCCTTGCTTCCAAGTCCGTAACGGCCTCCAACGATCACCGGGGCCTCTCCTCTTTCCTGAAAAATCGTGCATACATCCTGGTAAAGCGGCTCCCCCAGAGATCCCGGGGCCTTGGTCCTGTCGAGCACAGCGATTCCTTGTGCCGTTGCGGGGAGGGCCCTCAAGAAATGCTCCCTGGAAAAGGGAAGATAGAGCCGCACCTTAATGAGCCCGACACGCTCCCCGAGGCTGTTCATTTGGTTGATCGTCTCCTCAATTACGTCACAACTGGAGGCCATGGAGACAACAACCCGTTCCGCGTCCGGATCTCCCACGTAATCAAAGAGGTTGTATTTTCGGCCTGTCAGCTCTCCCACCTTGTCCATCTCTTCCTGAACAATTGGAATAATCTGCTCATAATAAGGGTTGCAGGCCTCGCGGTTCTGGAAGAAGATATCCGGATTTTGGGCCGTACCCCTGAGCTGGGGATACTCCGGATTCATGGCCCTGCTCCGGAATTCTTCTATGGCCTCCCAGTCCACGAGTTTGGCCATGTCTTTGTAGTCAATCAGTTCTATTTTCTGGATTTCCTGGGAGGTCCTGAACCCGTCAAAAAAATGGACAAAGGGCAGGCTGGTCCTAATACTGGCTAAATGGGCGACGAGGGCCAGGTCCATTACCTCCTGGACGGACGCAGACGCCAAAAGGGAAAAACCTGTCTGGCGCACCGCGTTTATGTCAGAATGGTCACCGAATATGGAAAGGGCGTGGGCGGCAATTGCGCGGGCAGAGACATGAAAGACCACCGGCATCAACTCCCCGGATATCTTGTACATGTTGGGAATCATCAATAAAAGCCCCTGGGAGGCGGTAAAGGTGGTCGACAGTGCCCCGGCGGAGAGGGCTCCGTGAACGGCGCCGGCAGCACCGGCCTCGGATTGCATTTCCACGACCTTTAAGACCTGGCCAAAGATGTTTTTTAGACCGTGCGCGGCCCATTCATCTGCGTATTCACCCATATTACTGGAAGGTGTGATGGGATAAATTGCGGCCACGTCACTCATTGCATAGGCCACATGGGCCGCGGCCTCATTTCCTTCTATGGTTTTTGTCGTAGTCATGATAGTTTTTCCTTTCTTAAAAATAAAGTTGCTGTGTCTGCCGCGGGTGACCGCAGCCGGATTGCATTTTGGTATTTATTGGAGTAACTTATATAATTATACGTTTCTTGGAAAGCTTTAAATTTAAAACCTAATATTTCAAATTTGTCAAGTTTTTGTGAGAAGGTATGATAATGAAAAGAGAATACCCTGAGCGTCCTTTCGTAGGGGTTAGCGCGGTTGTTTTTTATGAGCAGTCGTTCTTGCTGGCCCGAAGGAACCAAAACCCCGGTCAAGGGCAATGGAGCTTGCCGGGCGGCGTGGTGGAATTAGGAGAGACCCATTTGGAAGCCTTAAGCCGGGAGCTTCGGGAAGAGGTCTCTATTCAAATAGAAGTAGGTGGCCTCGTTGGTGTCTTTGACCGGGTAATTCGTGACAGCAATAACCGGATTCACTACCACTATGTGATTGTGGATTACTGGGGATGGATGGCTTCGGGCCACCCGGAGCCCGGATCTGACATCAGCGAGGTCCGTTTAGTAGCCATTGAAGATATTGAGACCTGTGGGATCGCCCCGGAGTTACGGGACACGATATTAAAGGCGGTCGAGATGCGCAAAACAGGGTTGACGACCCAAGCCTTATCTTATCACGTTTAGGAATCGGTCCCAGTGGGCCCAGGACCAGTAAATGATCATGGCCCTACCCTTTACCTTGTTTAAAGCAACAAAGCGCCAATACCTGCTATCAAGGCTCTGATCACGGTTATCTCCCATGACAAAAATTGAATTTTCCGGGACAGTCACCGGCCCGAAATTCTCCCGTTTCACGTCCACATCTAATATATAATGTTTGCAATCTCCAAGAATCTCCAAATGCCTGTATGCAAGAGGAATATTTTCGTCTTTGTATTCTTCAATATATTTTGTCTTTATCTTTTCACCATTTACATATAATACATCACTTTTTATCTCTACCTTATCTCCTTCAATGCCAACAACTCTCTTTATGAAATCCTTCTTCTCATCCTTTGGCCACTTAAAGACGACGACATCTCCTCTTTTCGGTTTTTTCAACCGGAGAAGATAACGGTCGGCAAATGGTATTTTGACCCCATAAGTGAATTTGTTTACCAGTATATGATCACCGATAAGCAGTGTCGGCTTCATGGATCCCGAAGGAATCTTGAACGCCTGGACTACAAAAGTGCGTATGAAAAGCGCAAGTATCACTGCAATGACTGCTGCTTCGGCATACTCACGAAAAATGCTCTTCTTTTTCACCGGAACCCTCCCAAAAATGTTCTGCCGGAATTTAATCCCTCCCACTTGGATTTGTAAAGGAATTTTTTTAAGGGTTTACGTGTTAAGGGTTCAGATGCAAACTTGATCCCTGAACCCAACCGTCATAATTGAACATGCAAGAGCAATAAAGAACGTGAGAGGGCAAGAAAGACATACAATATGTAGTGTCATGATTGTTTTTTTCTACTATATATACTTAAATTATATAAAATTTAATTAATTTATAAAAAAATGCTTGACAAATATTATCCTATGTGCTTTTATTGCGATAACTGATCGTTTGTTCATAACCATTATCTGGATGCAAGGCAGGAAAATATGTTTTCTCAAAGCGCCGTAAGAAATATCAGAGAAGGGCTCCTCATGAGCAAGGCGGAGCTTGCGAGGAAGGCGGGCGTTTCACCCTTGACCATTGACAGGGTTGAGAAGGGTAAAACCTGCCGGATGGAGACCAAGAGGAAGATCATATTGGCTCTTGGATACAAACTTTCTGATAAGGACAAGATTTTCCCCGAGGATTAAAAACGTCGAATATGGCCGTTTCTAAGAAAAATCAATTAATTGGTCTGGATATCGGGTCCCATTCTATCAAGGTGGTGGAGATAGATGACGGCAAGAAAGGCAGGGTCCTGAAAAATTTCGGCGCGATCGGGTTGCCCCCGGATGCGATTGTCGAAGGCTCCATCAAGGAAATGGACATCGTCTCTTCCGCAATAAAGACACTTTTGCAGAACCTAAAGGTGAAAAACAAGCATGTGGCCACTTCTATTTCAGGTTTTTCCGTGATTGTAAAAAAGATCACGGTGAGCAGCAAGGAAGAATCGGAACTTGAAGCCACAATTCAGGATGAGGCCGAACAATACATACCCTTTGATATAAATGAAGTAAACCTCGATTTCGATATCCTTTCCGGTGAGGAGGAACCAGTCGAAGGAGAGGAAGGCGAGAAACAAGGTCCAGACCAAATGGAAGTGATGCTGGTGGCCGCCAAAAAGGACATTATTGACGATTATGTCAGCCTGCTTCAAGTCGCCGGTCTCGCGCCTGTGGTGTTGGATGTGGATGCCTTTGCCCTGCAAAATGCCTTTGAGATGAGCGCCGAGGCGACGGAAGGCTGTTATGCCCTTGTGAATGTTGGGGCCGAGGAATTGGGGATAAATGCCATTAAAAACGGCATATCTCTGTTTGCAAGGGATTCTTCCTTTGGCGGTTCTCAGATCACCGAGGCGATTATGTCCCAGTTTAAACTGAGCTTTGAAGATGCCGAGAAGATGAAATTGGGTGGTGCCAAGATCGGCAAGGAAAAAGCGGCCTTAGAGGAAATCTTTACTTCCGTAGTATCAGAGTGGGTTCAGGAAATAAAGCGAGCCCTGGACTTTGTGGCCAGCACCTATGCCGACGAAACCATAGAGAAGATCCTGGTCAGCGGGGGGGCATGCAGGATTCCCGGTTTTCAGAAGTATTTGAAATTGGAAACAGATATTCCGGTGGAAGAACTCAACCCTTTTGCAAACCTCACGGTAGACGAGAAACTCTTTGATCCCAAATACTTAAAGCACATGGCCCCGCAGGCTGCCGTTGCAGTGGGCCTGGCCTTGAGAAGCATTGGTGACAAATGATAAAAATCAATCTTCTGCCCTTTAGGGCTGCCAGAAGAAAAGAGAATATAAGGAGACAGATCACCGTATATGTTCTGTCTGTTGTTCTGGTTTTGCTGGTGGCAGGGTACCTTTTCTTGAATTTAACAAGCACGTTATCTGCGCTGGCGGATGAAAAGGCTGCTCAAAATAGGGAACTGGCGAAATATGCCGATACTATCAGGAAGATAAAGGCAATTGAGAAGAAAGTTGCGGAAATCGAAGAAAAATTAAATGTCATTAAGGAGTTAGAAAAGAACAAGACGGGACCGGTTCGCTTGTTAGACGAGATCGCCATGGCCATACCAAAGGACAGGTTATGGCTTCAATCCATACAAGAGAAAAAGGGGTCCCTTAGACTTAGCGGCACGGCAATGGACAATGATACGGTTGCCCTTTTTATGACAAACCTGGAGAAGTCACCGCAAATCACTTCAGTGGACCTTCAAGGCACAAAACTGCAAAACCTGAAAGCATACAAACTGAATGTCAGCATTTTCAATTTAACTTGTAAGACGTATTCCTTTAAAGAGAAAAAGAAGACAACAACCAAGAAGGGGCGTAAGAAAACACGTCGCTAAAAGGGAAAGATAAAGAAAATGGCAGAAGGCTCCTTTTTTGAAAAAATTGAAAAGATAAAGATGCCCATCAGGATCTTAATCCTTGTTGGAACTCTTGTGCTTTTGGGGGGCGCCTTCTATTTTCTGGTCTATCAGCCAAAGACAGATGAAATCAGAAGGGCCACAAACGAGGTCTCAGGCCTTAAAATGAAAGTCATGAAGGCCAAAAGAGACGCCAAGCGGTTACCGGAGGTTGAGGCAAGGGAGGTTAAGGTGAATGCTCAATTCAAGCAGGCCCTTAAGCTCTTGCCGAATGAGAAGGAGGTCCCGAGTCTCTTGAGGAATATAACAAAGTTGGGAGCTGATTCCAATCTTGTGTTCCGTCTGTTCAGCCCGAGAAAAGAGAGTCCCGAACATTTTTACTATCGACTTCCTGTCTCCATAGAAGTCAGCGGAAATTATCACGATGTTGCCACATTTTTCGATAAAGTAGGCCGGATGGAAAGGATCGTAAATATCCTTAACGTCTCCATGAAGCCTCAAAAAGCCCGTTCCACGATGTTAATTACTAAATGCGAAGCTGTCACATATCGGTTCAAAGGATCACCCGATGCCAAGGCCAAGAAAACGCGAAAAAAGAGAAAATAGGGGGACGGTAAAACTCGCAGGTGCTGTTATGCTTTTAGCGGTGATTTGTGTGCTTTTTTGCGTTAGTGGCGCTTTTGCATCACCGGAAGTGGTTTACAAGGGACCTAAACCCAAGAAAGACCTGTCTGCTAAGCACACCGCCCTGGGCATAAGACCGGCAGGGACCTATACCTATGATCGCAGGGGAAAGACCGACCCTTTTAAATCCTTTATTGCCGAGCAGGAAGAGACAACAAAGAAGGACCGAAGAAAACCGAGGACATACCTTGAAACACTCGATCTTTCCCAACTCGATCTGATTGCTATTGTTGTGGGTCCCAAGGGTAACTTTGCCATGGTCCGCGATGCAAAGGGGCTCGGGTATGTAATCAAGAAGGGAACACCCATTGGAATACATGGGGGCGTGGTCCGTCAGGTAACAGAGAAGGAAGTTGTCATTCGGGAAGGAAGCAAGGATATTTTTAAGAAATTGTATGCCTTACCATAGGACATGGCCGGTATTGAGTGCTTCAGATGCCAGGCGTCTGTGCCCCGGATGTGAGGAAGGATTGTGAAAACATCAAACCAAGACCAGGTTTTCAGGGAGTAAACAAATGTTTACCAAAGGAAGCGTATATAAAAGGGTTCCGTTGTTCGCGCAAATATGTCTGGCAATTGCTGCCTTGTTATT
>DAOUXC010000071.1 GCA_030666795.1 Desulfobacteraceae bacterium | reverse complement strand
GTCGGGGTGCCTGCGGGGCATGCAGTGCGGACGAAGCGCCTCGGCTGTGGGCGATGCCGCTACCTCGGCCGTGGTTACGGGAATTGTCAGCATCATCCTGGCCACGGCAATTATAACGGTTTTGTGCAGTGTGCTGGGAATTTGATGATTTTGGGAAGGGGAGTGATTATAGACCTCGAATTTCCACGATAAACCCGAAATTGGGCTCCAGCGGCTATCAGTATTCAGGTTTCAGTTAGCAGGTTTCGGGTTTCAGTTTGCTCCGTCTTGGGCTGCTTTCAGTTTTTTGTTTCCTACTTACTGACATCTGAACACTGAAACCTTTCAGTTTTGATTTTGCCGAAGAGGAGCAAGCCTTGAATACTTTAACTTTGGATCAATGTCTTTAAGGTGGAGCTTAGGAAAAGATGAATCAAAAAAAATCACATATCACTGTGACTGACCTCACCATGGCTTACGGCGACTTTGTGGTGATGCGGGACCTTAACTTCACTATCAACCGGGGTGATATCTTCATCATCATGGGGGGTAGCGGTTGCGGAAAGAGCACCCTCATGAGGCACATGGTTGGGCTCAAACAACCGGCCAAGGGTCAGGTTTTATACGGTGATGTCAGTTTTTGGGCTGCCGGTCCCAAGGAAAAAGAGGGCCTGAAACGGCGCTTCGGGATTCTCTACCAGAGCGGGGCCCTGTGGAGTTCCATGACCCTTTCGGAAAACGTGGCCCTGCCGCTGGAGCAGTACACGAAATTGAGCCGGAAGCAAATACGCGAACAGGTCTCCCTGAAACTGGCCTTGGTAGGGCTGGCCGGTTTCGAAGAATTCTACCCTTCGGAAATCAGCGGTGGAATGTGCAAGCGGGCCGGGCTGGCCAGGGCCATGGCCCTGGACCCTGAAGTGCTGTTTTTTGACGAGCCGTCCGCGGGTCTCGACCCGGTGAGCGCCAAGCGGCTGGATGATCTGATTCTGGAGCTTCGCGACAGCCTGGGTGCCACCGTTGTGATCGTCACGCACGAACTGGCCAGCATTTTTGCCATCGGCAGCAACTCGGTGTTTCTCGATACTGAAACCCGCACCATGATCGCCACGGGCGATCCCAATGTGCTTTTGCGGGACAGCCGTGACCCGAAGGTTCAGATTTTTTTGAGGAGAGGGGAGACGGGAGAGAAGTAGAAGAAAGGTGTCAGGTTTCGGGTTTCAGGATCTGCCGAAGCTCACACCTGAACACTGAAACCCGAAAGCTTCTTCCGGGCCTTTAACCAAAACCCAAAGACTGGAGTTCAATCATTATGGCCAAACAAGTGAGCAAAACAGTTATCGGAGGATTTGTGATCAGTTCCATCGCAATACTGATCGCCGGCGTTATCATTTTCGGGGGTGGCGAGATTTTCAAAAAAACAAACACCTATGTCATGTTTTTTGAAAGTTCCGTAAAGGGTCTGAAAGTCGGCGCACCCGTTGTTCTGCAGGGTGTGGAGATCGGTTCCGTCAGCAGGATAATTATCAATGCGGACAGGGACAAAATGAGCTTCAATATCCCGGTTATGATCGAGGTCGATCCGAGCCTGATGGTCGTAAAGGGGAAGCTGGATCAAGATCTTCACAAATGGGCCGACAAGCTCATAGCGAAGGGGATGCGGGCAAAGCTGGGTCTTGAGAGCATCGTGACGGGCCAGATGATGATAGAACTGGCCTTGCTGCCTGACACCCCTGTAAGGCTGACAGGGCTGGAGCCCAGGTACCCCGAAATTCCCACTGTTAAGTCTTCCATGGACAAGCTTGCCGATAAACTGAAGAAACTGCCGATAGAAGAGATCTTCGACAAGATACTCCACGCCATTGATAATGTGGACAAGGTCATCGGTTCTCCCGAGTTGATGCAGATCGTACGTAAGCTGAGTGATGCGGGCGACAATTTGAACATTGTCATAAAAGACGCGGACCGTCTGGTCAACAATGTTGACGGCGAAATGAAGAATCTTTCAAAAAGTCTTCAGTCCACTGTGGGAGACGCGCAAGCGGCTCTTAATAATGCTTCAGAAAATATTCAGGCCGTTTCCGACGACATAAGGAAATTACTGAAAAATGCGGATACCCAGATTCAACCTTTGTCGAACAAGGCACAGTCCGCCCTGGTTTCGTCACGCAAGGCCATGGACCAGGCAAAAACAACCTTAGCGGATGTGGATCAATTCGTCGGAGAAAAATCAGATACCCGCCACAAGTTTAATCAAGCACTGGATGAGATCAGCACGGCAGCCAGGTCCCTGCGGTCCCTGATGGATTATCTGGAACGGCACCCGGAGGCCTTGCTGAAGGGCAAAGGAGGCAAGTGAAAATGAAAAAAATTAGATATTACCGTGCAGTCTTTGTATTGGCTATCCTTATGGTTCTTTCAACGGTTTTCACCGGATGTGCAGGCACCAGCCAGCCGTCACAGTTCTTCCTGTTGCGCTCGCTTCCGGAACCCGGTACCGGTTTGTCTGTAACGGCTCAAAAGAGGAATTTTTCCATTCTCGTGGGGCCCATTACCATTCCGGCCTACCTGGACCGGGATCAGGTCGTCACACTGTCTGAAGGCAACAAACTGGTCGTGGACGAGTTTGTTCGCTGGGCCGAACCCCTCAAAGATAATTTCTACAGGGTGCTGGTGGAGAACCTCTCTTTGCTGTTGAACACACCCGAGGTATACGCTTATGACCGCCGGGGTGCAAGGTCGGGGGACCTTCAGATCATCATTGACGTAACCCGTTTTGACAGCGCGGCGGGAGGGGAAGCACATCTCACCGTGTTCTGGGCAATTGCCGGAAAGGATCGCAAGACCCTTCCCGTAAAGAGAAAATCCGTATTTCGGGTTCCTGCTTCACTTGAGGGCCTGAAAGGGAAAGTAGATGCTCAAAATCGTACGTTAACCGAATTCAGCCGTGAAATTGCAGAGGCCGTAAGGGCCCTCGCACAGTAAATGCCGGCTCCCAATTTCAAGTATTTTAAAAGGAGATGAGACAATGATTACCACGAAAAAATTGAGTCTGAAAATAACGTTTGCCACGCTGGCCTTACTCGTGCTCTTTTTCGCTATTCCGGTGGGCGCGAAAAACTTTGAGACCCCTCAAAATAGAAAGACCTCGGATATCCTGCCCGAAGAAAAACTCAAGGGAAAGCACTACAGGATTCAAAACAAGGTGGTGTCCTACGGGTACATGAATCACTACACTGTGGACTCGGATTTCGGGTTATTCGAGACCACGGGGGACGGGGCACTGCGGAAACTCCTGAGGGAAATAGATGCCATTGCGGCCCTCAGGAAGATCACGGAGTCCGAGGTCTTTGTAAAATCGGTAGGGAGTGCGGTGATGAAGCCCGTCTACTTCGGCAAGAACCTGATAACCGACCCCGTGGATACCGTCTCGGGCATACCAAAGGGCATTTCCCGGATCTTCGGCAACATCTCCACATCCTTGAGCGAGAAACATGATCCCAGCGAAGACGCCCGAATCAAGCAGGCCATTCAGGTCTCGTCCTACAAAAGGGAATATGCCTACAAGCTGGGCGTGGATGTATACACCAGCAACAAGCTCCTTCAAAAGGAGCTGAACAAGGTGGGCTGGGCCGGCGCCATCGGGAGCCTCAGCGTTTCCGCGGCAACCAGTGCCATTGGAGGGGGGGTGGTCACCGCCATCTCGAGCATGCGTCTTGCCAAACAGATTGACGAGACACTCAAGGAAGAGCCCCCTTCGAGGCTTCGAATCATCAATGAGGAGAAATTGACTAAAATGGGTGTTTCCGAGGGATTGAGAAAAAAATTCCTCGATCACCCCGATTTTACACCTCGCCATGACACGATAATCGTCGCATGCCTCACAGAGATTAAAGGTGCGAGCGGGCGCGATGCCTTTATTGAATACGCCCTTTCGGCGCACGACGAGGAAACGGCCAATTTTATTCAGAATATGGCCCAGACCATAACAGGATATCATGTAAAGGAGTCTCCCATTGTCAAGGTAGGGGTCATAGACGGCGTAGTCATGGCAAAGGCAAAGAACGAATCGGTCCTGATTCCCCTGCCCCTGGATCACGGCGTATGGACTGAGCGCGCTGACCGGGTCCTCGGAAATTTTGCCGCCCGTTACAGGGCCAAAGGATTGAAAGGCAACCTGGAATTATGGGTAACAGGGACCCTGTCACCCATGGCACGGGAGCAGCTTGAGGGTCTTGATATTCAGGTAGCGGAGAGAGTGGACAAACGGTTGGGATTCATGGATTAGGAGATAGGAATCCACGTCCTCCCTCCGGTTTGCAGGCTGGGCGTGGCTCCTCCACTTTTTTGAACTATCACAGAAAAACTGTTATATAACCCTAAGGCAACTTCATGCATGAGAGAAAACATTCCTCAAACCGGGGCCGGTAAGAGCAGGATAAGGCGTACACTTTATCTGATCTGCGGGGTGCTCTTGTCCGGTCTTCTCTTTATGGGCATTGCCCTTCTCACCTTAGACGACGATCATTATAAGTGGCTCCTGATCAAGGCGGTAGAACTTACCACCGATTACAGGATAACAATATCGGGTCCCTTCTCTCTGGATTTGTCAAAGACGGCAATTCTTTCGGCACAAAAAATCAGAATTCAAACGCACTCAGACAGTCCGAGTGTCCCGGACGCATACATCGAAAAAATCAAAGTTAATGTAAAGCTATCCTCTTTTTTTTACGGTCCCCTATATATCAGAGGTCTGTTTGCGGAGGATGTGGACATCCACTGGGTCATGTATGATGCATTGCCTCACCCGGAAAACAATTTGCAGAAAAGATCTTCTACAGTATGGAACATTCCGATACTGGATGGTGTGCAGCTTAGAAATATCAGGATCCGTGCGGCAGGCTCGAATGCAGGCAGATCACCGGACGTCTTTTTCAAAGAATTGCGAATGGATGACTTTCAAAATTCAGGCCCTTTCAATGTTAAAGGAAGCGGTACGGTAAACAACAATAACTTCGCAATAAAAGGGCAATTGGGTCCCCTTGCCCAAATACTCGATCCCCGGGGACCCTACCCCCTGGATCTGGCCCTGGAATTCGCAGGCCTCAGATTAAAACTCCACGGTACTGTTGAAGATCCGCTTCATGGGAAGGGTCTGGATCTTAAAATCAGCGGTGCCGAGAATGACGTAGCGAGCTTGTTGAAGGCCTTGCGGATCGACATTCCCATAGCAGGACGGCTGCACATAGCCGGTAAAGTGCTTGGAAATGTCGATTCTCCTGAACTTTCCCAATTGAATCTTATCCTTTACAAAGAGAAAGGCCTTTCATTCCGTGTCAGCGGTTCAATCGGCGACTTAACAAGTGGTGAGGACACCGACTTAGTGATTGACGGGTCGTGCGAAGATACGACCCTTATTCGGAGGATATTTCCCGGGGAACTGGGTGATCTGGAGAAACTGACGTTCCGGTCCACCCTCGTGGGGAGCGCGGATAAATTTGACATAAGGATTATTGAGGCTAAAGGGATAACCAAAAAGAACCTGGAGATCAAGGCCCGGGGGAAAGTGGGTCTCGGTCCGGTAAGAGAAGGGTTGGCCGTTTCAGGTCTGGACCTGAAGTTAGAGATATCTTCTCCAACCACCGAAGCGGCTAAGCGGTTTCTTGTGGATTACCTGCCGGAGATGGGGCCTGTTACAGGGGAAGGTCGTATGACGGGCACGCTCCGTCAAGTCTCCCTCGAGGACATTTCCCTTGCCATCGGGGAACCGGGGACCCTGCAGTTAAAATGTGAGGGCCGCATAGGAGGCCTTATGGCTGAAGGGGATCAGCCGGTCTCCGATATTCACCTGTCATTAGCGGTGGAGGCGAAAGAGACGCGATCGATCTCTTCCGCACTTGACCTTCCACTGCCGGAACTGGGCCCCGTGTCCATGCGTGGAGAAATTTCCGGATCTGAAGCGGAACTTATGATCGCAAATATCCGGATAAACAGTAAGAGCAAGCATGGGATGACCATGGTCTTAACCGGTACAGTCGGCCCCTTTAGAAGTGGATCAGGAAGCCCGGTGGGCGATATAAACATGCTGATACTTGTGAACGCACCCCACATGGGTTCCTTAAAGCAGCTTCTTGGTGCCAGTATCTTTCCCGGCCTCGGGCCGGTACGCACAAGTGCCGCAATCATGGGAAACACGCAGATCATCACACTGGAAGATATTGATGTGCGGGTGGGTGGCAAAGGTCCGTTAACAGGAGAACTCAGGGGACGGATAGACCGAATCCCCCTGGAACATGACCGGCCCGTTTCCGGGTTTTTGTTGTCAGGGAGTCTTAATGCCGAGAGCACCTTGGCCCTCTCCCGCTATCTGGGGGTCAAAATACCGGACCTGGGGCCTCTGAAAAAGACATGGAAGGTTGTTGATCGAGGGAGTGGGACATACGGTCTGGATGATGTCAAACTGTCAATCGGGTCCCGTGGAGGTTTTCTGCTCGAGGGGAATGGAAAGATCAGATCTGTGGTGAACCGCAATGCCCTTGATGTGAAGGGACTCCACATGGATTTTGTCATGGGCGCACCTGACACGCGTTTTCTTTCATCCATGACCGGACAGTCATTTCCGGATCTGGGGCCCTTAAAGGGAGGTTTTTCGCTATTTGGGAGCACGGAGCATCTCGCAATAAAAGATATGGACATCCGCACCCATTCTCCGGAAGGGTTGAAGATTTCCGCCAAAGGCGGCATCAGCCGCATCGATCCAGATGCGGAACGGCCGATTCAGGAGGTGGATATTCATGTCCGGGCCACGGCGCCCGGCGTAAAAGCCATACCGGGAATTAACTTAGCCGGCCTGCCCGAGCTGGGTTCGTGGATTTTGACTGCGCGTGTGGAAGGGCTGGGGAATGGAACGGATATCCATACTTTCCAATTTCAATCCGGCGGGAGAGAAAAGCCCACTCTTTTTACTGACGGGAAAATCGAACATACGTGGGAAGGGCATTGTATAGCCCTGAAGGCCGACTTCGATACTCACAGCCGCCTGTGGCTTCAAGAATGGATAAAGCGCCGTATACCTAAGGATCACAGACTGAAAGGAAAGATAAGTGCGGAGGGCACGACCGGAGACATCACGATCCATGATTTCCATGTGATGACAGCAGACCTGGATCGCATGTTTCTAAAAGGGAACGGGAAAGTCTTGAGTGTGGACGGTGGCCCCTATAAATTTGACATGAAAATCCAATCAGAAATAAAGGATCTTCAGGTCATTGAGGCGCTGATCGGTTCTCCGATGCCACGGCTCGGACCCGTCGGTTTGAGCGGCAGGCTTGCGGGAGACCGGAAAAAATTGGCGTTTGATGGAGAAACGAGATGCGGCAGGACGCTGCTCAACACGGATGTGGATGTCATTCTCAGTGATTCGCGGCCCCGTGTGGTGGCGGACATTTCCTCAGGGGCCATCTATCTATCTGACTTTGGCCTGTTCACGGATGTAACACCGAAGGAAGATGTCCTGATCGATCGGGCGGGAACTCGAACTTCGCAGCGCCTCTTTAGCAAAACCCCTTATAATTTAGATGTACTGAAAGCGTTTAATCTGAATCTCCGTGTGAATGCAGAAAAGATCATCGGGTCTGATTCGAGTTTGAATGCCCTTAAATTCCGACTGGGGCTGCTGGACGGCCGACTGGAAATAAGTCCTGCCAGAGTGGGGTATGCCGATGGGTCCGTTTCAATAGAACTGACACTCGATGCAAAAAGTCCCAAGCCTGAATTACGGATGAAGGCAACGGCCGAAGATGTAGACATGAATTCGGTTCTCGCGCATGTGCACAGGCCCCTTCTCCTTGGGGGACATCTTAACCTGGTCGTCGACCTGAAAGGTAGTGGTGTCTCACCCCATGAGATGGCCTCATCTTTGGAAGGAGAGTTCGGGTTTTCGATCGAGAAGGGGCGAATCAAGCGTGGCATTGATTTTCTTGGGGCGGATGCCATCGATATGTTCACCCTGCTTGCAAGAGTAAAGAAATATCACGATCTCAACTGCCTTGCGGTTCGATTCCTTTTCAAAGAGGGAAAGGGAACAAGCCGGATGATCTTTCTGGATACGAAGGATACAAGAATAAGAGGGGTTGGGACGATTGATCTGTCCTCGGAGATCATGGATGTTGTTTTAAAGCCAAAACCCAAGAAAGCGCTGGTAAAATTGAGTTCACCGGTTGGAATTAAGGGGCCGGTCGCAGACCCCTCAGTGGTCGTGATACCATATATGGAGGCCGCCAGAGTCGCAAGTGATATCCTTTTTCCGTATGCAACTATGCCGGCACGCGCACTTGGACACTTATGGTATATAATGAGTAAGGATAAGGACGAACAGAGTCCCTGTATGATACAGGGGACCGCTGATGAATAATTTAGTGGACGGGAATAGTTTATTCTTACATTCAAAACCCGGTCATCCGGGCCAGAATGCAAAGCATCATAGTGGGGACT
Organism: Desulfobacteraceae bacterium; assembly: GCA_030666795.1. Taxonomy (GTDB): domain Bacteria; phylum Desulfobacterota; class DSM-4660; order Desulfatiglandales; family Desulfatiglandaceae; genus JAIOSR01. The sequence continues at coordinate 3,875 of DAOUXC010000071.1, read as the reverse complement.
GAAAAGGACCTGCCGTCAACATGATGCCTAACTTTTTACGGTACATATGAACAGGTACAAGTGGGAGGAGAAGAATGGAATCACAACTGATTGAATGGCAACACTTCGGAAACTATATGTCTCAGCATGGGCAATATGTGGTGCGGGCCATGCTCATACTGGTGCTGGGGCTCATTGGGGCCGGCCTGATCCGTCGCTTCCTCAACAGAATGCTTGAAAAGCCCGTATTTAAACATGCGACCCTGTCCACTGTCATCAATGTCTTTTATGTGCTCCTTATATTTATAGTGGTCGCAATAGCGCTTCAGTACGCCGGTTTCCGCGGCCTGGTCATTTATCGAACCCTGGCATTGATTACCCTGGGTGTTGTGGGGATTTTTGTCATTGCCCGGCCCTACCTCCCAACCCTTCCCTTCAAGGTGGGCAATACAGTCGAAGCCGGGGGCCTTTTAGGAAAGGTGGAGGCCACCACCTTTCTGAACACGCGGCTCAGGACCTTTGACGGAAAAACCATCTATGTCCCGAACAGGCGAATTCTTGATGACATCGTGGTCAACTATCATTTTACCCCAACCAGGCGTGTCTACCTGGGTGTGGGTATCCGATACGATCAGGATCTTATTAAAGCCAAGAGGGTGGTTGAGACTCTCATGATCGGGGATCCCCGGGTGCTGGCAACCCCCCGGCCGATTGTGTATGTCACAGAGCTTGCCGCCGGCAGCGTGGATCTCTCTGGACGTTGCTGGGTCAAGAACCTGGAGTACTGGAAGACCAGATGCGACCTGATCGAGAAGATCAAGCTTCGCTTTGACCAGGAAGGGATTGTCATTGCGTATCCTCAGCTCGATGTGCACCACTATGGTGAAACATGTCAAGCGATTCAGCTGATGGAGTCTTACCAGACAATCACAACATCTGATATGGAGGCATAGATGAAAACAAAAAAAGCAATGGAGATCATTGACAAGGGCTGGCTGAAAAAGCCAAAGGGTTTCCGGGTCCATTTTCAGAAAATTGTCGATTCCGAGCCTGTAACGGATTATGTCCCGGACATGGAAGACAAGCCTCTGGCCTCGGATGTCGTTGCGTGGCGGTTGGCGTGGAAACTCTCTGAATCCACACAGTCGGAAGATCCTGCAATAAAGGATGGCGATATGGTTAATATATACGTGGTTGATGATGATGGAGAGCCGGTCATCTTTTACGGGACGGGTAGAGCGGAAAGATACAGGCCCTACTCCAAGGTGTCCTCATAGAATAGACAACTTGATGGATATGTGAGGAGAGAAAGCTATGGCCAGATTAGTAAAAGCGGTGATCCACTTCATGGACGGTACCAGGATCGTTTTGGAGTATCCCAAACAGGCGGGCTAAGACCCGGCCACCATCGCAAGTAACGTGAGGAAGGCCCTGGAAAGCGACAAGCTCGTAGTGGAGGCGCAAGGTGACCTGATGGTCATCCCCATCAGAAACATCAAGTACATACAGGTGAGCCCGGCGCCTGATGAATTGCCCCAGGGTGTCTTGAGAAACGCCCGGATTGCCGGATAAAGAATAAAGAAAAGTTTCATTAGGAAGAATAAAATCCCAACTTTTACACATGAGGATTTTTTAATTTGATCTTTTTTCGTCCTTGATCCCGATCTCTTCACTGGCTCGAACGGTACGGTTACCACCCGCACTCTTGGCCTCGTACATGGCAAGGTCGGCACGGATTTGGAGCTTGTCGCTTTTTTCGTTATCCGCAAGCTGTGCCACACCTATACTCATGCTGACCGGTTTGAGCTTACTGCCAAGGTAAGACATTCTAAGGGGCCACTGCTCATTGAAAATAGTTCTGAAGCGCTCCAGTGCCGGGGCGCCATGTTCCAAATCGGTTTCAACCATTAAGAAGGCAAACTCATCGCCGCCCACCCGAAACGCATAGTCAGTGGATCTGAGCATGGCTTTCATGCTCTCTCCTACCAAACGTAATATGTTGTCCCCCTCCTGATGACCGTAGCTGTCGTTGAATGGTTTGAAGTTGTCCAGATCAAAAAAAGCCAGCGTCAAGGGTCTATTGTAGCGGCCACTCCGCTTCGCTTCATCACCCAGGATCGTTTGGAAATACCTTCTGTTATAAAGTCCTGTAAGACTGTCGGTAATAGAGCGCCTGCGTAACTCTTCTTCAAGTTGCTTCCTTTCCGTGAGGTCGTGAAAGAAACCCACGCTACCTATTTCCTTACCATTTTCATTCAGCAATGAAGCTGAAAGCCGAATAGGGATTTTTTGTCCGCCGGAACCTTTCACATAGACTTCAATGCCGTCAACGCGCCCTATCCCACCGTGATTCGAACTGTAAAGCCTTTTCTTAATGTCACGGGCCAACTCAGGATAATGGTAGACATCCATTATTGAAACCTTGCCCAACACGTCCTCAGTACTCAGGCCGGTTAGCTTCTCAGCGGCCTCATTGAAGATGATGACCGTTCCCTCGCGATTGACCCCTATGATCCCGTCAGGGCACATAAGGACCAACTTGTCCAAAAAATCCTTGCTGGCCATAATATCCACCCCTTGCTGTTGATCGTCCTCACATTTTTTGTGGTCCCTGTTTTTATTCATACACTTCCATCCTTTCCGTTGCGGCTTTCAACACTTGTATTTGGCAATGATTAAGGATTGTTGGGGTTATAATAGAAGATTACGGAAACAAGTAAAGAAAATAATAAGCTTATTCCTTAACTACCTGAAGGTGTAAAATGTCCAAACCTTTACGGGCCGCTTATGTTTCCACGGGCTTAAGGATAAGCATGCCCAGGGGTGGAAGGTTTAGACACAGGGAACAGGGCTGGTTGTGCCAGGGGCGGGCCTCGGCAGGTACACCGCCTTCAAGGCCCATGTTTGAACCACCGTAAACGGCTGAATCAGAATTTATGACCTCCCGATAAAACCCTTCGCGTGGCGCGCCAACACGGTAATCCGTACGCGGGACGGGAGTGAAGTTGAATACAAAGACCAGGACCTGGTCCGAATTTTTTCCTTTGCGGATAAATGAGACAACATTGGCGTCCGAGTCCCTAAAATCGATCCACTCGAACCCTTCGGGATCAAAGTCCTGTTCGAAAAGGGCCGGTTCCGAGCAATAGACGCGGTTTAAGTCCCTCACAAACCTTTGCATACCGCGGTGAGATTCGTACTGAAGGAGGTCCCATTCAAGTCCCTTATCGTGGTCCCACTCGGACCACTGTCCCAATTCGGCCCCCATGAACAGGGTCTTTTTCCCCGGCTCGCCATACATATAACCCAAAAGCAGGCGCAGGTTGGCAAATTTTTGCCAGTCATCCCCGGGCATCTTGGAGAGAAGGGACGCCTTGCCGTGGACCACCTCATCGTGGGATAGGGGGAGGACAAAATTTTCATGAAAGGCATAAAGTAGCGCAAAGGTCAGCTTATTCATGTGGAAACGGCGGTGGACCGGGTCTTTTGACATAAAGGTGAGCATGTCGTGCATCCAGCCCATGTTCCATTTAAACATGAAACCCAGGCCCCCTAAATGGACAGGGCGGGTGACACCGGGCCAGGCAGTGGACTCCTCTGCAATGGTCACAACCCCCGGAAAAAGCTCAAAAACCTTGGCATTCAAATTTTTTATAAATTCAATTGCCTCTAAGTTTTCCCTTCCGCCGTAGCGGTTGGGAATCCAGGCCCCTTCCTCGCGTGAGTAATCAAGATAAAGCATGGAGGCCACAGCATCTACCCGAAGCCCGTCGATATGGTATTTATCCAGCCAGAAAAGGGCATTGGCAGTAAGGAAGTTTCTCACCTCGTCCCGGCCGTAATTGAAGATCAGCGTGTCCCAGTCCCGGTGCAGTCCCTGGCGGGACTGGGACACG
>DAOUXC010000313.1 GCA_030666795.1 Desulfobacteraceae bacterium | reverse complement strand
GCTGACCGCTGAAAGCTCCATCCAGAAATTGGTTATTTCCGGACGGACCTAAACTTGCAAAACCACATCTGGAAAATCAGCCTAACGGTCTAAGCGGCCCTTATTTTTCGGACACATGGCCATTGATGATTATGACCAGTTCCGGTTTGAGGGGATTGTCCGTTCTAACATACAGGTGGCCCGTATAATCCCCGACTTTCTCTGAAATATCTTCAACCCCAAGCCTGTAAGCATATCCCGGTTTGACCTCCTCAACATGCCATGCGATGTTATCACTCAAGTCACTGTCCACCCCGGTTATTTTCATGGGATCTTTGTGATTATTTATAATGTCAAGATGCTCTTTCGGCACCTTGCCTTTAGCTCCCCGCAAGGAAAGATAACCCCCCGGATCAAGGGAGATATGGGGTATAACCTCACCTTCAAGATAGAGGGCCACACTCATTCTTTGAAGATCATTTGACCAGATAATGGCCTTCTTTCGAAAATCACCTCTCACTTTGCCGGAGTCTATTGTTACTGTGATATTCCCCGTCCCGCCGGGAGGGATGACCCTATCGTAATGGGCCACGGAGCAGCTTCATGAAGTGGTGACCCTTTTTATATTCAGATCTTTTGTTCCCTGGTTCAGTACCGTAAATGTGTGGCTCAGTTTTTCACCCTCAAAAACAGGGGCAAAGGCGTGAGTTGTCTCCTGGACGCGTATAATGGGGCCGCTCTCAGAGGATGCCCAACATAAAAGGCCCGAATGGAAAAGTATTTCCGTCACGAAAAGAAAAGCAATGAAAGCCCGCAAAAAATTAATATTCATAGATAATACCTTGCCTCAATAATTGTATTTTTTATATACCTGCACAATTTTTTGAAGAATCTCGTTTTATTTTCATTTTCTGATTCGGCAAGATCTTTATCCCATATCAGGGCGCGTGTTTCAACAAATACTTTTCATGAAAATCGCGGCAAGAACAACAGCGCTGATCATATCCCCTCGAAATAGCAAGACAATTATTTTTTTTATTTTACTGTTGACAACTAAATGGATTTCAGCATATAAATTGCTCTCATTTTAATAAGCTTTGTACAGAAGATAAACCCTCCTCAGTTCTTTAATGGTTGCCTATTGTGGGTATAGAAGAAAGAAAAGAGCGGGAAAAAAAGATGCGCAGACAGCAGATAATGGATGCTGCAAAAAAAGTCTTCGCCTCCAATGGATTCGGCTGCGCGACAGTGGAAAATATTGCCGAACAAGCCGAGTTGAGTCCCGCCACCCTCTATCTCTACTTCAAAAACAAGGATGAGTTGTTCGCCTCCCTTAACCTCCGAATGCTCGAAGCCCTTATAGCCAAGGTGGAGAATGTTCGTGATGAAAAAAAGTTAAGCCCTGAAAAAAAGATAAAGGCACTGGAAAAGGCCCTCTATGAAGTCTACCTCACCGACCCTCTGAATGTTGTAAATGTCCTCAGGTTCCAATCCAAGGAAAGACTCCGGAACCTTTCACCCGAATTAGCATCCCAGATAAGAGACTACACAAAGAAGTATATGAAGGCTATTGCCGAAATTTTTGAAGACGGGGTCCGCGAAGGAATTTTTCTGGATCGTCACCCTGCCGCCTTTGCCGATACCGTGTGGAGCCTCTTTGCAGGACTGGTACTCCTGGAAGACACGAAAAAAGGTCTTAAGCAAGGTAAGGATTTGCTGGAACCTACTTTAGAACTGGCCCTCGAAATTATCAGCCGGGGCATCAAGAAAAATTGAAGATTGAATTCTGAATATTGAAAATTTTTGGATTGAGAAGATTATCCAAATAGTCGGTTTTCAATAGGCAATCGTCAACCCAAGGAGGTTTGAAGAGATGAGCGATCTTCCAATGACCTTTCCCAAAATTCTTATGCATAACGCAGAGAGATTTCCCGCTTCCAAGGCAGCCATACGTGAAAAAGATTACGGTATTTGGCAGTCCTATTCATGGCAGGACTACCTTGAACAGGCGAAGGACTTTGCACTGGGATTGGCCGCATTAGGTTTCAAAAAAGATGATAAAATGGCCATTATCGGTGACAACAGGCCCCAGCTTTACTGGGGCTTGGCGGGCTGTCAGTGCTTGGGAGGCGTGCCCGTTCCCCTTTACCAGGACGCCATACACAAGGAGCTCCATTTTATTGTGGAGCATTCTGAGTGCATGTGTGCCCTGGCTGAAGATCAGGAGCAGACCGACAAGCTCATGCACCTGAAAGATGAGATACCGAGGTTGGAATATATCATCTATGATGATCCCAGGGGTCTTCAGAATTACAAACACGACTGGCTCATCCCTTTTACCGATGTCCAGGAGATGGGCCGCAAGTTCGGCAAAGAAAATCCCGACTATTTCATGAACGCGGTGAACGCGGTAAAGCCCGACGACATGTCAATTATTTCCTACACCTCGGGGACCACCGGAAATCCCAAAGGTGTCATGCTGACTCACCGTAAAATTGCAGAATGTTCCCGGGGTTTTCTACAGTGGGACAACCTCGATGAGAAGGAAAATGTCATGGCATATCTCCCCATGGCATGGATCGGGGACCACATTTTTTCCTACGGACAGGCCCTGACCTCAGGATTTACAGTCAACTGCCCGGAAAGCACCGCCACAACCGTCCACGACCAGAAGGAAATCGGACCCACCCATATCTTTGCGCCTCCCCGTATCTGGGAGAATATCCTGACCCAGATCATGATCAAAATCGAGGATTCCGCCTGGATTAAGAGGAAGGCATTTGACTACTTCATGAAGGTGGCCGCCCGGGTTGAGAAAAAGAGGATAGCCAATGAATCCGTCCCCCTCACTGATTTTATACTTTATAAAATAGGCGCTTTTATAATCTATGGACCGCTGGTAGACAATCTCGGTATGAGTAGGATTAAAGTAGCCTATACTGCCGGCGAGGCCATCGGCCCGGAAATATTCGAATTCTACAGGTCCCTTGGGATCAACCTGAAACAACTCTATGGTATGACCGAGAGCTGTGCGTATGTATCCATGCAAAAAGACGGGGAGATCGACAATGAGAGCGTAGGTCCCCCGGCTCCCGGGGTGGAGATAAAAATATCGGAAAGGGGTGAAGTTCTTTACAAGGGTCCCGGGAATTTCGTCGGCTATTTCAAGAATCCGGAGGCCACTGCCGAGACCATTGAAGACGGATGGCTCTGTTCCGGCGATGCCGGTTACATGACGGAACAGGGGCACCTCAAAATTATAGACAGGGCCAAGGATGTGAACAAATTGAAGGACGGGACCATGTTCGCACCCAAATATATAGAAAACAAGCTCAAATTCAGCCCGTATATCAAGGAAGCGGTGGCCCACGGAATGGATAGGGATTATGTAGGCGTGTTTATTGATATCGATTACGGCGCCGTGGCAAACTGGGCCGAAAGGAGGCACTTAGCCTTTACAAGTTACACGGATCTTGCCCAGAAGCCACCTGTCTATGAACTCCTCCGTGGAGCAATCCTTAAAGTCAATAAGAGCCTGAGCGAGGATCCCAGACTCAAGAATTCCCAGATCAAAAAGTATCTCCTGTTTCACAAGGAACTGAACCCTGATGATGGTGAGATTACCCGTACCCGAAAAGTCAGGAGGAAGTTCATCGCAGAAAAATATGGGAATCTCATAGAGGCCCTTTATACACCAGGCCAGGACAGTGTGGATGTGGAAGCCACAATTACTTATGAAGATGGCCGTACCACCACCATGAAGGCCAGCCTTAAGGTCAGTGACGTTGACACCTTTTAATGGAGAAGAAAGGCCATGAATGAAAAAAAAGAACCCATACTTCGTGCGGAAAATATCAGTATCAGCTTTGGCGGCCTGAAGGCCCTGGATGATGTCAGCCTGGAGATCCGCCCCGGTGAAATTTTTGCCATCATAGGCCCGAACGGGGCCGGCAAGACAACCATGCTGAACGTGCTCAACGGATTTTATAAACAGGATGAGGGCACAGTCATTTTTGAAGGCAAAAAACGACCCAGAAGCATGAAACCGGATGCGGTTGCGTCCATGGGAATCGCCAGGACATTTCAGAACCTGGCGATCTTTACCGGGATGTCCGCCCTTGGAAACATAATGGTAGGTCGAACAATGATGATGCATTCCAACATTTTTTCCCAGGCCCTCTACTGGGGGTTCAGCCGGAAAGAGGAGATCGAGCACAGAAGGGCCGTGGAGCGGATCATAGATTTTCTTCAGATCGAAAATATTCGCAGGACACCCGCCAGTATGCTCCCGTACGGACTGAGGAAAAGGGTTGAATTGGCAAGGGCCTTAGCCGCGGAGCCCAAGCTCCTTCTCTTAGACGAACCCATGGCAGGCATGAACCT
>DAOUXC010000060.1 GCA_030666795.1 Desulfobacteraceae bacterium | reverse complement strand
GTCATTCCGGCGAAAGCCGGAATCCAGAAATCTAAACTGGATGCCGGATCAGGTCCGGCATGACATCTGATACCCCGTAGCTTGCTGCGGGGTAGTTCATTAACAATCCTGTGTTAAAATAATACATCTTCTCCCGGACATTTCAGGCCATAGCTGAACAAATTCATATAGTTTTTATTATACAAACAATATTTATACATTCGTTAAAAGTCTCTTATGCAGCCCATGCGAGAGTAGCGAAGTAATGACTGATGAAATGCCTTTTAACGAAAGTGTCATTGCTAACAGCAAAGCTTCTCAAAGCAGGATATATCTTCTGATTTACAGGACAAAATTAACCCAGTCCATCCTGTTAATCCTGTCAGAAAAACAGACGGCTGAACTATTACGATATCAGCAGGTTTTTAAGGCACTGATCGAGAGGGTGAATGTATGGAGAATGATTCTGATTTTAAAACAATTCTCTGGTACGCCATGAAGGGTCTGTCATTCGTCTGTATAGGCCTTATCCTTTATAATGTGTTTCTTTTTAAGGGACTCTGAATTTCAGCGATCGGCGTCAGGATGGTGCTCTGGATCGTTCCGTTATTAGGTCTCTATGGTATCTTTGATTTCATCGCAAGAAAGATCAGGTGATATTTGTGCCGGGGTGAGCTATTCCGGTTTAATCGCCCTGATATTGCTCTTTATTTTCTCAAGACCGGCGCGCGCAAATGCTGTTTTTCCGAATCTCCCCTCAAAATCCTTTTCCTTCATGCAAAGGATCTCCTCAGTAGAGGGAAGGGAAATATCCCTCAGTGCCGTTTCCTCATTAAAGGGGCACACCTCCTGACAAACGTCACATCCGAAAAAGGAGTTACGCATCTTTTTGGCGGTTTTGCCGTCAAGTTCTCCGCTGTGCTCGATGGTCAAATAGGAAAGGCACTTTGAGGCATTGAGAGAAAAAGGCCTTTCAAGCGCCCCTGCGGGGCATGCCTCCACGCACAGGGTACAAGAACCGCACTGGTTCTCCATGGTTTCGGCCTTTAAGAACTCCAGCGGAGCCGTAGTCAGGATCTCCGTAAGAAAAACGTATGAACCGTGCCCGGGTATGATGAGCATATTGTTTTTTCCGATGAAACCGATGCCCGAGGCATAGGCAAAACTCCGCTCAAGCATGGGGGCCGAATCAACGCAGACCCTTATCCTGGTTCCCGGATAATCCTCGATAATGCCTTGAGCTAATGTTTTGGCCAACTTCCTTAACCGGTCATGATAATCGGCCCTGCCGGGTTCGGTATATCTGGCCGCTGCAAAACCATCAGGTGTGGAAGGCTTTCTTGAAGAATAGGGATAGGCTAAGGTAACTATTGCCCTGCAGCCCTCAAGCAGTTTCCCGGGGTTTTCCCTTAATTCCGCATGCCTTTCCATCCAGTTCATTTCACCCTGCTTTCCGGCGGCGAGCCATGATTGGAACCGGTCGAAAAACAGGGGTGCTCCTGGCCGGGAAAAACCCACGGCAATGAATCCCAGGCTTTTTGCCTTTTTAACAAAATGGGAAAGGGGGTTGTGAGTTGTGAGTTGCGAGTTGCGGGTTTCAGGCTTCGGGTTTCGAGTAGCGGGTTTTGTTTCCATTTCGTAACTACCCAGATTATCAGGTTCAAGGTTCAGGGTTCACGGTTTCAACCCAGAGCCATGAACAGTTGTCCATGCCAAGGCCACTCAACCGGTTCAGGAAAAACCTGAATTTGACAGTCCATTATAAATCGTAAGGTGTCAGGCTCTCAAAACCGTCATCAGTGACAAGTATGGTTTGTTCGAACTGGGCGGAAAGGGATCCGTCCCTTGTCACGGCGGTCCAGTTATCCTCAAGTATGCGAAGGTCACGCTCACCCAGGGTTATCATAGGCTCAATCGTGAATACCATACCCGGAACCATGGCAATCCCTTCTCCTTTTCTGCCGTGATGGGGAACCTGGGGTGGTTCGTGGAAATCAAAACCTACGCCATGCCCGACAAATTCCCTGACCACCGAGCACCCTTCCCCTTCCGCATATCTCAGGATTGCCCAACCGATATCCCCTATGGTGTTTCCGGGTTTGACCATGGACATGCCCTTTTTCAGGCTTTCCCGGGCGACCCGCACGATCTTTTGTGAATCCCTGTCCGGTGTGCCTAAGAGAAAGGTCTTGCTGGTATCTGCATAATACCCGTTCAGGATGGGAGTGACATCCACGTTTACGAGATCGCCATCTTTTAAAACCCTTTCACCGGGAATGCCATGACAGATAACCTCATTGATAGAGACACAAACGCTCTTCGGAAACCCCCGGTAGTTCAGAGGGGCGGGAGTGGCACCGTTTTTAATGGTAAAATCATGAACCAGGGTGTTGATTTCATCCGTGGTCATGCCGGGTCTGATCTCAGATTCCACCAGATCAAGGGTGGCTATGGCAATACGGCCGGCAGCCCTTATACCTTCGATGTCTGTCTTTTCCTTAAGGCGGATTTTGTGCTTTTTATAGTACGAATCCTTGTAGCTGCCGGGTACAGGGTTTTTCTTTCCAAGGCAGCATTTTTTGTATTTAAGCCCGCTTCCGCACGGGCAGGGATCGTTTCGGCCTACTTTAGTCTTATTGTTTTTGAGAAACATTTTTGTTTTCACCTCGATACTCATCATATGTCTTTTATTCGCTGAAATTTTGACCAACCCTTGTGCGAGCGGTTTTTCAACCCCTCCCTTGCGATACTGATCCTGATCACGGACAGTAAACCGGTGTCTCAAAATCTGATCTCTTAGGATAATATCCAAACAAAAGAAAAAAGCAAATCAATTGATCAACAGTAACTCAGGTTGTCGGGTTCACGGTTCACGGTTAATCGCTTTGGTGTTTTCTTCATATCTCCTCTGCAACAAAGAATTCGTTCCGGATTTGTGTGTAATAGCACCTGGGTTCTGCAAGAACTGGATGAAATATGCATTTGGTTTAGAATTGAACCTGTTTTTCATGAATCTAACCCCTGGCCCAGACCCGGGTTATGAGTACTTATCATGGTATCCCTCGGCATAATGTTCAGAAGAACCGTTTTAAAGCGCACGTTACGTCGCACCAGGGCGGGCTTGAACCCTGAACCTTTGAACGTTGAACCTGGGGAGTTACGATCAACATGCACCTGTCTCACACATAGGAATCCTCCAGTTTTTCCGCCTGGCCCGAATTCCATGGAGCAACTTTAAAGAGGAGCAACATTCCCGGAACAGCAATCAGGGTGCAGACAATGAAAAAGCTTTCCCATCCCAGATTTTTCGCAAAAAAGCCTGTGGGCGCTGAGGCCATAACCCTTGGGATGCCCATGAGGCTTGTGAGCAGCGCGTATTGTGTGGCCGTAAATCTTTTGTTTGTAATGCTGGCCATGAACGCCGCATAAGCGGCGGTTCCCATTCCGCTGCTCAGGTTTTCAAAGGCGATCACACCGGAAAGTACTGCAACGCTGTATCCTATCCGGGCCAAGATGGCAAAACACGCAGTGGATATTGCCTGGAGAAAACCAAAGACCCACAGAGAACGGTTTATTCCAAGACGGAGCATAAGCACCCCGCCGATCAAAGCACCTGCAATTGTTGCCCAGAAGCCGAACAGTTTTACGACTGTTCCGATCTCTGTTTTTGAAAATCCGATATCCAGATAAAAAGGCGTAGTCATGGCACCGGCCATGGTGTCCCCTATTTTATAGAAAAGGATGAAGGCCAGAACCCATATGGCGCCCTGCCGGGTGAAGTACTCAACCATGGGATCAAAAACGGCCTCTCGCATACTCCTGGGTGTTCCGTGTGTAATTTTCGGCTCATGGGCCAGGAGCGTTGTAACAAGACCCGGCAACATGCATGCCGCCATGATAAGGTAAACAGAAGAAAACGGCATGTGGTCCGCCATGATCAGACCACCTCCGGAAGCTAACAGCATACCCACCCGGTATCCGTTGATATAAAGGGAAGAGGCGAGCCCTAATTCCTCATCAGGAAAATCCTCCCTTCGGTAGGCATCCACAACAATATCCTGTGATGCACTGAAAAAGGTCACTAAAAATGCCGCGAATGCCACCATCCATGGGTTATTGGCCGGATCAGTGAAACCCAGGCCGGAGATTGAAAAAATCAGGGTCAACTGGAAAATCAGAAGCCATCCTCTCCTGCGGCCCAAAAAGGGCAGGGTGAATCGGTCCAGAAAAGGTGCCCATAGAAATTTCAAGGTGTAAGGAAGACCCACCAGGGCCATCATTCCGATTACTGTCAGATCCACCCCTTCTTCTTTCATCCATGCCTGCAAGACACTAATGGTCAAAAGAAGGGGGAGGCCGCAGGCAAAGCCCATAAGAAGGGCCACCAGCATTCTGCCGTTAAAAATCATTTCAAGCATGGGTGTTCGATTTTCTGCGTGCACGTATTCCTCTCTCAACCTTCACCGGACAACCAGAATGCTATTACTTTCCAGTGAGAGCTTTGTCAGTGAAAGCGGACCGTATGGGTGATGTCTTTCGGATCAGGAGCACAACCACGCCCACCAAGGCCATGGAAACCATGCCCAGGGCCGGAAACACGGCCTCGATCCCCCAGGTCATCTTGATTGCGCCCACCATTTTAACGGCCAGGGACCCCACCCCGAAGGTCAACACAAACTTGGTGCCAAAGGCCGAATGGTGTAGTCGTTTCGGAGTGAAACGGGCAACGAGGGTGTTTTCAATAGGCTGCATTCCGAGCAGAAAGAAAAAGTAGACCAAGGCCAGGACCACTAAAGGCAGATCCCATGCAAGGGCCATAAGGAATGCCGCAGGGACAGTTACAGCATGAAAGACCAGATAACATAATCTCGGTTCAAAGCGTTCGGCCACGCGGCCTCCCGTGTATTGACCGACAGTCCCCAATAAGAAGACTAGGGAGGTCACGGTGGTGGCCACAAGATTGCTTGAAAGTCCTGTGCCTATAAAGGCCGAAAGCCCCTGCAAAATTCCCTGGTTTTTTATTTCAAAATAGGCAGGCAGGATTACAGTGGCGCCCCGGTATGCGATACCCCCTAACATCATGGCCACTAACAAGATCAGGAAGGCCCCCAGAAGCCCGTTTTCTTCCTCGGATGTCGCTCCTTTTGCCCGTCCGGATTCGATGAGGGGAAAAGCTATCATCAGTAACACGCCAAGGAGGTTCAATCCCCCCAGGACCAGGTACACAGCTCGCGGCCCCCATAGCCAGTTAACGACACCTGCCATAAGTGGAGCTAAGGCGAGACCCAGGTTCCCGAACATACCATTGTACCCCAAGCCCAGGCTCACGCGTTCCATCTCTTTGGAGATCAGGCCCAAACCGCTGGGATGATAGATGCCGGAGAAGAGACCTATTGCGGCCAAACATACTGCGAGCCCGGCGGGAGCATCAATCCAAAAGGCCGCGAAAAGACCGCTTATTCCGGCACCTGCATAATAGAGGAACATAAGAGATTTGGCTCCCCAGCGATCGGCGACCATCCCCCAGGGAAGGGCCGTAAGCCCGAACAGGAGATACATCCAGAAGGATATTCCAAGCACCTGAGCCATATCCATGTTCAGGCGACCGGCTAAGGGGAGTACGACAGCGGGAAAGACCAGCATATTAAAGTGGCTCATAAAGTGGCCGAAGCATGTAATGACCAAGATCCGGCGATCTCGAGGATTCATCATGTAAAGTTAGACCTCAATAATAATTGTAACGGTAAAATGATTTCTATTTGGTGTGAAGTAGATAGGATGGTCTGCCCGAGGCAATGGCCTGAAATCCTGTCCCGTGCTAAAAGCGAATTCCGGACGGATGAAACGCCGCCCATCACTTTATTTTGATGAGATTTTGCACCTTCCGCACGCCAAGGGTGTTTCGGGCAAGAAATTCTGCCTTGTCCCTGGTATATTTGGAATCCACAGAGCCTGTCAGCGTAACTTCCCCAGTAAAGGTTTTTACCGAGATGGCGAAACCACTGAGTATCGCATCATTAAGGAGCTTTGCTTTGACTTTTGTGGTTATGGTGCCGTCATCCACGACCTGGCCCGGGGTTCTGCCTGCGGGCGTTGCACATGAATAAAACGCACAAAGCATAGCTGCACAAATGATAAGGGCTGTCATAGATTTCAATCTCTGCATTTTTTTCCTCCTGTTTTAAATTTCACATGCTATTTTTGCCAATGAAAGTAAGAGAAAATACAATTGTCAAGATAGATAATGTGTGTTTATCCTTTATTTATTCGTAGCTAAGAAAGTATTCGGATCCAGCGTGATGCCGGCATCACTGACTGTGGGGTTGTCATGGTCCTTCAGAAGCCTCAAAACAATTTCTGATCCCTCGGGCTGCAATTGAAGGATGAGACTGAACAGGTCGTCTAATTGCTGGCATGGATAAGGAATGCCCCTTTCATTAACATCGGTAATGTGGCGGTGTGAAAGTGCTGAAAGCCATATCTCAGACTCGAATTCCCCGGCAATCTGTTTCAGACCCTCAAATACGGCTCTTTCGGTTTTTTCAAAATCGAGACCGTCCACTATGAGCGCGTCCGGTCTGAAATCGAGATTTTCCGCCAAATTTTTGAGGTTGGCCCGAAGGCGCTCGATCTCAAAGCTCTGGTGCAGGTAGGCCAGAATCATCCTGTTCCTTTCAATAAGCATTCTGTGCTCGTCGTGACCGTCCTTAACGTCTAAGGCCCTTGCAAGATCAGAGTACATGACGTTATAGTAGGAGGTCACCTTTTCCGGCCCTTCTTCAAGGGAAACATGGACCAGCTTTTCCCGGCGAAAAAGCTTATCAAAAGCCACTTGGATCAGGCAGGCCGTCTTTCCAACGCCGGCCCTGGCTATCAGGACCGCAAGATTCCCCGGACCTAATTCTTTCCGGGAGGATTTTTCCAAGACCTTTAACGGGCTCACTGAAACAAAATCTTTCATGATGTTTTTTCTCCCTTTAACTTTTCCCTGAAATCCTTTCTCAGTTCCTCTGCAATGGATTCAGGGACCTTGGCATATCTTGAAAACTCCATTGTAAATTCCGCCTTTCCCTGGGTCAGCGATCTCAGGGTCGTGGCATAACCGAACATCTCTGCTAATGGCACCTCTGCTTCGATATTTGTAAACGTGCCGTCTTCCGTGGAGCTCGTAATCATGCCCCTTCGCTGGTTAACGGAAGACATCACATTCCCCTGAAACTCGGAAGGCCCTTCCACTGAGAGTTTCATGACCGGCTCAAGGATAACCGGTTTGGCCTTATTGTATGCCTGTTTGAATGCGCCGATGGCCGCCCTGGTAAAGGCCATTTCTGATGAATCCACGCTGTGGGATTTCCCGTCATTGACTGTCACCTTCATGCCGATTACCGGAAATCCCAACATGAGTCCCTTTTTGAGGCAGGATTGCATCCCTTTATCCACGGCCGGCAGGTATTCGGTGGGGATCAAGCCACCCTTGACCTGGTTGTCAAATTCATAGGTCCCATCCTCGGAAGGTTCCATGAATCCGGCGACTCGGCCAAACTGACCCGAACCGCCGGTCTGTTTTTTGTGGATATAATCGAATGGCGCCATTCTGGTGATTGCCTCCCGATATGCCACCTGGGGAATCCCTGTAGAAACCAGGGCGCTGAACTCCCTCTTCATCCTTTCCACATACACATCCAGGTGGAGTTCCCCCATGCCCGATATAATGGTCTCTCCCGACTCCTCATCCACGTGGGTCCGGAATGTGGGGTCCTCCCTTATAAATCTGTTCAGGGCCCTGGACATATTATTCTGGGACTTGTTATCCTCCGGCGTAACCGCTAAGGAGATGACCGGTTCGGGTACGAACATGGAGGACATGCTGTAGCTCAAACTGCCGTTCGTAAATGTATCTCCTGAATAGCAGTCTACACCGAACAGGGCCACGATATCCCCTGCATAGGCCCTGGTGATATCTTCCATCTCGTCTGCATGCAAGCGGGCCAGTCTCCCTACTTTTATTTTTTTCCTGGTACGAGCGATAACAAGGTCGTCCCCCTTGCCGATGGAACCCTGATATATCCTGATATATGTTAACTGCCCGTACGGTGTGACCTCCAGTTTGAATGCAAGGGCGACCACAGGCCTGTCCGGATCGTTTTCAAGCAAGACCTCTTTTTCATCCCGATCCAGATCGAGTGCCACGTTTTCCACCTCAATCGGTGCGGGAAGATACTGGTTAATCCCGTCTAATATGGGCTGGACGCCTATGTTCTTATAGGCCGATCCCACAAAAACAGGGGTCAATTGTCTTGAAAGCGTGCCTGATCTTACCGCATCGCGGATCAAATCTTCCGTGACATTTTCTTCAAAAACGGCCTCCATGAGTTCATCGGAAAACATGGAAGCCGCATCAATGAGTTCTTCTCTTTTGGCCAGGGCCTTATCAATCATTCCGGCGGGAATTTCTCCCTCCCTGATCTCGTCGCCGCTGGGTCCTTCAAAATAGACCGCTTTCATGGTAACCAGGTCCACAACCCCCGAAAACTTATTTTCAAGACCTATGGGGAGTTGAATGAGCACGGCGTTATGGTTCAATTTTTCGCGAAGCTGGTCACATACCCTGTAAGGGTCTGCCCCTGATCGATCACATTTGTTGATAAAAGCGATCCTCGGGACCCTGTAGCGATTCATCTGGCGGTCCACTGTAAGGGACTGAGACTGGACACCGCCCACGGCACAGAGAATCAAGACGGCCCCGTCCAAGACCCTCAGGGCCCGTTCCACCTCAATGGTAAAATCCACGTGTCCGGGCGTATCAATAATATTGATTTTGTGATTCTTCCATTCACAGTGTGTTGCGGCCGAGGTAATGGTGATGCCCCTTTCCTTCTCCAATTCCATGGAATCCATGGTAGCCCCCACACCGTCCTTTCCCTTGACCTCGTGAATGGCAAAGATCCGCTTGGTATAGTACAGGATCCTTTCGGTCAGGGTGGTCTTGCCGGAATCGATGTGGGCGCTGATCCCTATGTTTCTCAGTTTTTTAATGTCGTTAGCCATTGAAAATCCTTACTTTGGTATTCGGAACAGGGAAAGATTTATTCCGAATTAGTGCCTATCCATAAATGAATACAGCATATTAAATAAAAAAGAGGGCCCGCACAAGCAAACCCTCTTTTCAGCATACACGAATATTTTAAAAATTAGAAGGGATAAGATTCCAGATCAATAATCCGATCCGCAATCTCTCGTTTCAAGGTCACAGCGTCAATGGGCTGGTAACGGGCTAATTTCTTTACGCCGGCCAATTGGGTCCTGAGCATATCTCCTTCTTCAACGTAGGATACGATCTGCTTGGCCCAGCTTTCTATCCTTGGAATCATCTCATCCACATAGACCTTGACCGCAGCGATCTGATATTTTGCCTTTTCTTCCCCATCCTTGGAAATTATTTTTAGTGTCCTTAACAGGCCGCTCTCCATGGCAAATATTTCAATCACGATATCAGCGATCTTTGCCAAAACCTCCTGTTCCCTGGCTAAGTTGGCCCCGAATTTCTGGGCAGTCACCCCCGCTACCATGAGCGCCAGTTTTTTACTCATCTTGATAATGTGCTCCTGGAGCGCCAGAGGCGTATCAGGCAGTTCCACTGAAAGGGGGGAATAAGTCATGAGATCACCGGCAACCGCCTGGGCCGCCTGCAAGAGGTTCAATCGACCCTGCATGGCCCTCTTCATCATGGTGCCTGGCACAAGCATCCTGTTAATCTCGTTTGTGCCTTCCCATATCCGGTTGATCCTGGAGTCCCTGTAATACCTCTCCGCAGGATATTCCGCACAGAATCCGTAGCCACCCAGGATTTGCACATACTCATCCACACAAAAGTCAAGCGTCTCCGATCCATAGACTTTGGAGATGGAGCATTCTGCGGCATATTCCTCTATGGCCTTCGCATTTTCAGCGCCGCTCTTCTTGGCCTCTGCATCTAAAAGGGCCAGTTTATCATCAAACATACCTGCAAGGCGGTACATCATACTTTCGCTCATGTAGGTGCGCACGGCCATATCGGTCAATTTGGTTTTGATCATTCCAAAGGAACTGATGGGAACCTTGAATTGTGTTCTGCCGTTCGCGTATTTTACGGCCTCTGCCACGCATCCCTTGCATCCGCCCACACAACTTGCGCCAAGCTTCCAGCGGCCTATGTTCAGGATGTTAAAGGCTATTTTATGGCCCTTCCCGATCTCAAAGAGGACATTTTCAACAGGTATCTTTGCGTCCTCTAAGACGACCGGACGCGTGGAAGAGCCGTGCACTCCCATCTTTGTCTCTTCCTTTCCCGTGGATACGCCCGGGAAATCCTTCTCCACGATAAAACCGGTAAAATCTTCTCCGTCAACCTTGGCGTAGACAATAAAGCTGCTGGCCCATCCGGCATTGGTGATAAACATCTTCTCGCCGTTCAATATATAGTATTTGCCGTCCTCGGAAAGGACGGCCTTTGTCCTGGCATTCAGTGCATCTGACCCTGACCCTGATTCGGTCAGGCAATAAGCGCCACACCATTCTCCCGAGGCCAGTTTGGGGAGGTATTTTGCCTTTTGCTCCTCATTCCCGAAATACACAATCGGAAGTGTTCCTATCCCCGTATGGGCCGAATAGACGACGCTAAAGGAACCAGCGGGACCCATGACCTCCGCCACTATGGTAGTGCTTACCTTGTCTAAGCCCAATCCGCCGTTCTCCTCCTGAATGTCGGTGCCCAGAAGACCAAGCTCGCCCGCCTTTCCCAAGAGTTCAAGGACCAGATCGGGATCTTTTTCCTCAAGTTTATCAATCACAGGCGCTATTTCTTTCTCTACAAAATCACTGCCGGTTTCATAAATCATCTTGTGTTCATCCGTAAAATCCTCGGGAGTGAACACATCATCCGGGGCCACATCCGTGATTAAAAACTCACCCCCTGCAAAAATCTTTTTGTCAGCCATTTGCACGCTCCTTTTTATGTTTGTAATTTTCGATCGATGATTCTTACGGTTCAGGTGGATAGATGAACAATCGTCAACCGCCAGATATCAATATTTCAATAATCCTCAATCTCAAAGATCCCCGCAGCGCCCATGCCGAAACCTATACACATGGAGACCAAACCCCATCTGACCTTTCTCTCCTGCATCTCATAAATCAACTGGGTGGTCAGCTTGGCGCCCGTACAGCCTAAAGGGTGGCCCAAGGCAACGGCGCCGCCGTTCACGTTTGTTATTTCTTCGTTTATACCCAGCTCATTAATGCAGTAGATGGCCTGGGCCGCAAATGCCTCGTTCAACTCGATCAATTCCATCTGATCAAGGCTCATGCCTGAGATCTTCATTACCTTGGGAATGGCTACCCGTGGCCCCACACCCATGTATTCCGGTTCACACCCCTCAACAGCATGATACCGGAACGTGGCCATGGGTTTGAGCCCAAGTTCTTTTGCCTTTTCCTTGGACATGAGGACTACCCCTGCCGCGGCATCGCTTGTCTGGGAGGAATTGCCGGCAGTCACGGTTCCATTAGGCTTAAATGCCGGTCTGATCTTGGAAATGTTTTCCTTTGTTGTTCCGGGGCGCATGCCCTCGTCCGTATCAAAAACAAATTCTTCAAATTCGAAATGGCCGTTCGGCAATTGCTTCTGTCTCTTGATCGTCAAGGGAACGATCTGGCTCTTAAAGCGACCTGCCTTGATGGCGGCCTCGGCCTTCTGCTGGCTTCTGGCCCCGAATTCATCCTGCTCGTCCCTGCCGACATTGAATCTCTCGGCAACATTTTCAGCGGTCAAACCCATTCCTGTAAATGCGCCCGGCCTCATATCAACTAAGGCTGGGTTGGGGTACATCATGCTCCCTCCCATGGGAATCTGGCTCATGCTCTCCACTCCGCCCGCGATCACCACATCGGCGAACCCGCACATGATTTTTTCGGCCCCGATAGCAATGGCCTGGAGGCCCGAGGAGCAGAACCGGTTAACGGTCATTCCGGGAATCCGGTCCGGCCATCCCATGGACATGACAAGAACCCGACCCAGGTTGAGACCCTGTACGCCCTCCGGGAAAGTACATCCAATTATGACGTCGTCAATGAGCATGGGATCCAGTTCCCCCGCCCTTTTTATGAGGTCGCTGAGCACGGCGCAGCCCATATACTCAGGGCGCGTATCTTTCAATATTCCGCGAGGGGCCTTCCCGACTGCCGTTCTACAGGCGGCAACAACTACGGCTTCTTTCATAATATCTTCCTCCCTCTTACTAATTTCTCAATGGTTTTCCCGTTGTCAACATATGTTGCATCCTGGCCTGGGTATTGGGATCGCCGCACAGGCTCAAAAATGCCTCCCGTTCAAGGTCCAGCAGATATTGCTCACTGACTTTGGTATTTTCAAGGACATTTCCGCCGCAAAGGACGTATCCCACTTTGGTGGATACGGTTTCATCGTGATCGGTAATAAAGTTCTGTTCATGCATGGTCCACAGGGCGAGCTTGATCATGGCAAAGGTATTTTCACCGGCCACGCGAATATCATCCCTGGGTCTTTTAGGTGTATAGCCCTCCATATTCATGGCCAGAACCGTATTTTTGGCGTCCTGTATGAGGTAGTCCCGATTGACCGTCATCTTGTCCGTGTCTTTCAAATAGCCCAACTTGACCGCCTCGGGACCGGAAGTGGCAACCTTTGCCATGGCAATGGTCTCAAAGGCCCTTGCCACAAAGGGCATGAACTCGATTTGCTTCGGGTAAAGACCTCCTTTTTGCACCTCAAAAAGATGATCCGTATTGCGTAACAGAAGTTCTTTTGTTCCTCCGCCTGCCGGGATCACCCCCACACCGACTTCAACAAGACCCATGTAAGTCTCGGCCGCATAACGTACGCGGTCCGAGGCCAGGCAGAATTCACATCCGCCGCCTAAGGCCATACCCGCAGGGGCAGCCACCACAGGCTTGTCCAGATATTTCAGTTTCATCAAAGAGTCCTGCAGGGCTTTTATTGACCAGTCCAGGTCATCCCACTCCTCTTCCTGGGCCGCAAATAGAACCATGGCAAGGTTAGCACCAACAGAGAAATTGTCCGCGTGATTGGCAATCACCAGCCCTTGGAAATCCTTGGTCACGATATCGGCTG
>DAOUXC010000204.1 GCA_030666795.1 Desulfobacteraceae bacterium | reverse complement strand
CAGCACTATGGAAAAAAGTCCGAAAACGGGCAGGAAAAAAGTCGTCACAAGAACCCGGAGGAGCGAAAGGACGAACATGCCGCCAAGATGGGCTGAAGGAAAATGCCCCTCGGCCAGTTCCCCGGCAATACGGGGGATAAAAATTCCCAAAACCGCCATGCCCGACCCTATTAACCCGAAGGAGGCCTCCGGCAAATGGATGAGACGGTAATACTGACTGTTCAGGGTTATAACCATCCTGATGCTATGATCAAAGACGAGGGTTGAAAAAATGATAACCAGGGCAAATGGTGTGTCCAATATCCATCGGCCAGCCTTAAATGTCAGTTTGAAGGATTGGGTAATCGCGTTTCCCCGCCCTTTGTCCATCTCAATTTCAGCTTCATTTCCATCGCAAACATCTTTCATTCTGAGTGCGGTTATCAGTGTCATTATGGCCATGAGCAGGGTGAGGAAAAGTGGGAAGCGAAGTGTAAGGTCTTGTGTAAACCGAATATTTAATCCCAGCCAATGCCCGACTCTTCCCATCAGGACAGGGTCGTATACGGCAGCCCCCAGACTCAAGGCCCCGATATAGGCGATCGACTGCAGACGCATTTGTTTTTCTAAAACCGCGCCCCAGTCGCTGACCCGCCCCTCTTTCTTGAGGGAATCATAGGCGATAGCCTCGTCGGCACCGCTGGCAGCGGCTTCTGCGGCCCCGCTTAAAACTCTGTTTACCAGAAATATCGCGAATAGCAGATTGAGGTTACCCATGGGGGCAAAACAGAGAAGCGCAATTTCCGCAACCATGAGCGCGCCGGCACACACCAGAAGATTGCGTCTGCCGATCGTGTCCGCGAGAGCCCCTGAAGGAACCTCCAGCAGGACTATGGCCGCGGCCCAGGCCACATTCAGCAAGGCAAATTGCTGTAGGGTCAACCCGAAGTCCAGAAACAGAATAGTGAATACGGGATAATAGAATCGGGCGTTAAAAAACACCCGAAAGGCAATGAAATAACGTACATTGCATATTTTAAACGGAGATTTGGCATTCAAGTCGTTCACGGCAGCTTCCCGAGGATAGCTTGCGTCTTATGTAACCAATAGTCCATGCCCATCTCTTCGAACATCTTTGACGCCTCCTTCAGGTAACCTGATGCCTTGTCCGCCCGGCCCAGATTCCAATAGAGTTCCCCCAGAAAGAGGTGGGCAATTGACACGTCCGGTTTTATGTCCAGGGCGCTAAGAATTTTCAAGCCCCTCTGAATAGTCTCGACCGCCTCATTTTCATTCCGCGAATCCGCTTTGTAAGCCATCCTCCCCAGCCAGATTGATGATTTCCCCGCGGAATGTTTTTCCTGACTCTTTTCCGATAACCCGTATGCCTCCTTCATCAGATCCATCGCTTTGCCCAGATCCCCCGAATAGTAATGGCAGAGACTCAGAGAATAAAAGTGAATCGACGTGTGCCATTCAATATGCGCGTCACGATGAATCTTTAAACCCTTTGCCACAAATGTCCCTCCGCCTTCCGGATCTCCAAGCACTGCATCTGAAAGCCCCAATCCGCTCCAGGCTAAAGCCAGTGGTTGAAGAAATGAGGTCTCTTCAAAAAGCTTTATGGCTTTTCCGAGGTGAATCTTGGCCATTTCCCAGTCACCCCTGGTCATCAGGACCAACCCATAGTAGTATTCAGAGACCCCTTGGGTCATTTTATTACCGTATGAGACCGCGTCCGCAATCGCCTTGTCGCAGGCATTCAATGCGTCTTCAAAATCACCCAACATCCCCATGCTGAACCCACTGTTGGCATACAAAGCCGGATATATATTGGCCGGCCCGCCGAAGGTCTCCTTTTCCGTGTGGGTTTTTTCAATCAGAGTGGTGACCCTGGTACAAAGATCTATGGCTCTTTTGTAATCGCCCTCCGTAATATAGGACAGGACAATATCCGGTCCCGATTGTGCCATGGATTCAATGTCCCGGATTTTCTCAGCCTCTTCAAAGGCTTTTCCTGAATACTCCTTTCCTTCGGTCTGTCTTCCGGAGGTCGAATGATACAGTCCCATGTTACTGTAAAACCTGATCAGACTTTTTTTATCATCAAGGGCCGTCGCAATTTTCTCACCGGACTGGAGGATGGACAGACTGTCTTCAGGGAAACCGAGGACAATAATGGGGACCAGAATGCTATGGATAATCGCCAGTTGTTTTCTTGTGTTCTCCTCGGACACGGGCAGCTTCTCCAGGGTCTTTAGCGCATCTTTGTAATAGCGGAAGGCCTCCGATGCGGAGTTATTTCGCATAACTTTATCACCGGCCAATTTTAGAAAGTGATAGGCTTTCTCAAAGTTCTCCGTCCTTGAATAGTGATGCGCCAAAATCTCAAAAAATTCTTCCAGTTTTTCACCATAAACCTCCTCTATGGCAGTACCGATCTTTTCGTGAATGGCCTTTTTTTTCTGCGATAGCAAGCTGTTGTAGGCGACTTCCTGTGTCACGGCATGTTTAAAAATATATTCAAGTTCAGGAAACAGGCTCTTCTCGTAGATGAATTCCAGATCCTGCAGACGAAGGAGATAAGATTTGAGATCATCCCTCATCCCCGTGATGATCTGAAGAATGCGATAGGCAAAATCGCGCCCAATAACGGAGGCCACCTGCATGGTACGCTTGATGCTGTCCTCGAGGCGGTCCATCCTGGCCGCGATGATTCCCTGGATGGTTTCAGGCACCTTTATTTGAGAGACCTCGACACCCAGGATGTATTGGTGGTTTATCCTCTTAATGGTGCCGTTTTCCATCAGGGTGCGTGTGAGTTCTTCCAGGAAAAGCGGATTGCCCGCGGCCCGACTCAGGATGAGCTCCCTGATTTCCGGTGCCACTTCTCCTCCCTCGAGGATAGACTGTACCAGTTCGGCGCATCTTCCGAGGGAAAGCTGGTCCAGACCGATCCTGCTGTAAAAAGATTTACTCCCCCAGGGATGGGTGTATTCAGGTCGATAAAGAAGGAGCAGCATGATTCGGGTGTGGGCCAACCATCCAATAAGATAATCCAAGAATTCTTCCGATGTTTTATCCATCCAGTGGAGGTCGTCAATCACAAGAATAAGGGGCTTCTCCTGACTCAACCTTATAAACAAATCCCGCAGGCCTTCGAACGTTCTGTCTCTTTTTTGTTTTGGTTCAAGGGTGACCCAGGTCGGATCATCCATCGAAAGAGACAGAAAATCTTCAAATGCGGGAAGGGCTCCAAGAAGTTTCTCCTCTAGGTCGAGTATTTTCTCCTTCAATTTCCCCCTGATGATGCCTTCCTGATCTCCTTCCTCGATATTGAAATAGCCCCTGATAACATCCAACACGGGCAGAAAAGGGATGGATTCCCCAATTTGAACACATCGCCCTTGTAAATAGGTGACCTTGTCCTGAAGAGATTGTCGCAGCTCAAATATGAGTCTTGATTTTCCGACCCCCGCCTCTCCCACGATCCCGACGACTTGGCCTGACCCGGACCGGACCTTTTCAAAGGCCTGCGTGAGAGTCTCTATTTCATCTTGGCGGCCAATAAACTTTGTCAAGCCCCTGGTGGCCGAGGCATCAAGCCGGGTGATCACCTGGCTGGTCCCGACGAGTTGATAGATCTCCTGGGCGTCGCTCTTCCCCTTAACCTGCGCCTTGCCAAGGGAATTCAGCTCAAAATATTCTTTTACAAGCCTGAAAGTGTTGCCAGTGACAAGAATACCGCCGGGCTCAGCCACACTCTCCATTCTGGCGGCTAAATTGGTGGTGTCCCCAACGGCCGTGTAATCCATTCGAAGATCATCGCCGATGGCGCCCACTACAACGGAGCCCGAGTTGAGCCCTATGCGCATTTGAAAATCGACACCGTTTTGGAGCATAATTTTTTCACCATATGTCCTCATGGCCCCCTGGATGGCCAGTGAGGCATAACAGGCTCTCTGACCATGGTCTTCGTGAGAGAGAGGGGCGCCAAAAAGGGCCATAACCCCATCACCGGTAAACTGATTGATGGTGCCTTCATATTTGTGGATCTCATCCATCAGGATTTTGAAACACCCATCCATGATCTGGTGCACGTCTTCAGGACCAAGTTTTTCAGAGATACCGGTAAAGTTGGCCACATCGGCAAAGAGGACCGTCACAAGTTTGTGCTCCCCTTCTATGGAGCTGCGTGTGGTCAGAATTTTGTCGGCCATGTATTTGGGTGTGTAGGATTTGGGTTGATCGTAATCGAGAGAAGGGGGGGCGGGGGTTTGATCAATCTTGTGGCCGCATTCACCACAGAATTTTTTTCCTAAAGGAATCTTTGCCCCGCAACCCGGGCATTCGATCTCCATTCTCGTCCCGCATTCTTCACAAAACTTGACACCGTCACGATTTTCAGCTTGGCATTTCGGGCATTTCATTTTTCAAACCCTCAATATCCCGGTTCATGCGTTTTTTCGCCAAAACGGGGCCCTGACAGGGGACAAACCCTTGAAACGTCCTTTAGAAGCCCATGTTTTATACCACAAGAGAATCATTTTTAGAAGGGGATTGGGTTAGCGTAAAGAGCTTATGGTCCGTACCGGTCAGGGCAGTCGCATTATCGCCCTTTTCCCTTGAGAACCGTATTATGGATCACCACGGGTAAACCCGTGGTCCCATTAAAAGACCCGTCTTTGCCTTCGGCTACGCCGCGGTTATCCGCCTTATCCTTGGGGTGACATCACGCCGTAGCAATTAACCTATTTCTTTTTACATTCATCCACGGGCATGCACGTAGTTTTCTGCGAAGGCGGATAAAAGTAAACGGGGACGTCGATTCAAAAATGATTTAAAAAAACTGCTTTGCATTATCTTATAATCTCAGTATACCCTACAGTTGCATAAATAACATGGCAACTTGGGTTTAGAGACTGGTATTATAGTCTTTTTCAACCTTTTTGGCTCGGCCCAATTCCTCAAAAACAGGGTCGAATTCCAGGAAAAATTATAAGAATTGTGGAGGGCAAAATGAACAAACCGTATTCCTGGCAAAACCGCGTACCTGATTTAGCCGACCGCTCCTGGGACGTGGAAACCATCCGTAAACGACTGAAGAATCTGCGCCAAAACGGTTTTGGCCCTAAAGATTTAGATTGGGAAGCCTTGCAGGCCAACCCTTTAGCGGTGTTTGAACGTGTGCAAATTCGGGCTGAAGAGTACGAATACCTGACACATAGCTGTTCAAAAGGATCGGCCCTTGCTCTCATGGAAGAATTCGGTCTGGGCAATTGGGCCATTATTCGGGCCTTGTCTCCCTTTCCCGGGTTCGGCATGACCGGGGGCATCTGTGGTGGGGTCACCGGGGGCCTGATCGCACTGGGACTCTTTTTTGGCAGTGACGACCCGGAGGATTACGAGGGCACAGGCCGAACAATGACGGCTGCCCGGACGTTTATTGCCCGCTTCAGGAAAGAGTTGGGTACCATCATGTGCCCTGAAATGCAGGAGGAGGTGATCTTCGGGCGATACATGGATCCACGCGCCAGCCAGGAAAACTTCGCGGCTTTTCAAAAAGCCCGGGGTTACGAAAAATGCGCTCTGCCGCCCGGAGTGGGAGCAAGGCTGGCTGCAGAAATTATGCTGGGGGACAGGGCCACGTCAACTGTCTGAAACTATTTCCATGGAATTGACATGGAATACACAGAAAAATGAAAGAACTTTTCTCCCGTATATGTGCCGTTGAGGTCACGAAGGGGTTGCGGTCGCTTTAGAATTATTATACAGGTAAAAAGGGTAACGTTCCGCTTTAAAAAACGGCTCAAAAAGGAGTATCGCCCCGGTAATTTTATGATGAATCAAAGCCCGACAAAGAAAACACAACCCCGAAAACCCGTATGGCTCAAGAAGACCCTGCCAAAAGGGTCTGAGTATGAAAAAGTTCGGGCGCTGCTTGGCAGGGGCAAACTGCACAGCGTTTGCCAGGAAGCCAAATGCCCCAACATCTGGGAATGCTTTTCACAGGAGACAGCGACCTTTCTTATTTTAGGGGATCGTTGCACGCGCAATTGTCGCTTCTGCGCGATTGCCCATGGACCGTCAGGACCGCCCGATCCCGAAGAACCTGCCAGGGTAGGGGAGGCGGCAAAGGAAATGGGATTGAGCTATGTGGTTGTTACATCGGTTACGCGGGATGATCTTCCTGACGGGGGTGCCGGTCTTTTCGCGGAAACGATCAAAGAGATCCGCGAGAAAATGCCGAATGTACTTGTGGAGGTTTTGATACCCGATTTTCAGGGAAATACGGGTGCCCTGCAAACAGTCCTCGATGCCGGTCCCAATGTCCTGAACCACAATCTTGAAACCGTTCCAAGGCTTTATCCCGGCGCGCGACCGGAAGCCGTTTACGGTCGCTCACTCGATCTCCTGAAAAATGCCCGTGCCTATGCCCCTGATATCCCCACCAAGTCAGGCCTCATGTTAGGCCTGGGTGAGTCTCCCGAAGAGGTGAAACAAACGCTTGAAGACCTTCTCGGGGTGGGCTGCAAAATTCTGACGCTGGGTCAATACCTCCAGCCATCAAAACAACACCTGCCGGTCGAGCGGTTTATTCCTCCCGAAGAATTTGACAAGTGGAGGGAAAAGGCCCTTGGCATGGGATTTTCCGAAGTTGCCAGCGGTCCGTTTGTGAGGAGTTCCTATCACGCGAAGGAACTTTATCAGGCCGCAGCATCTTGAATCCGAGGTTCCTGAGAGCTCACGTGGTTGCAGGGTCTCGGGGTTTTTATTCTTACATTGAAAACCTGGTCCTCTGGGACCGTCAAAGATTTCGCTGTGCGGGGGGCAGAGCTAGATAGCTCTGCCTTGGATTTTTGTCTCTAAAAATACAAAATCCAAGCACCAAATTACAAATAAATCTCAAAT
>DAOUXC010000332.1 GCA_030666795.1 Desulfobacteraceae bacterium | reverse complement strand
TTTTTGGGTTTGTCTGATCCTTCCTTTCGCTTTAGTTTCTTATCTGACCTTGTCCATAAACAATAAACTTAGTGGTTGTCAATTCTTCCAGTCCCATGGGGCCAAAGGCATGAAGTTTCGACGTGTTGATTCCGATTTCAGCACCAAGCCCCAACTGGTTTCCGTCGTTAAACCGTGTTGAGGCATTGACCAAAACCACCGAAGAGTCCACTTCCGTTAAGAACCTTTGGGAGCAATGGTAGTCGTTTGTGATAATGGCCTCGGTATGATTGGAGCTGAATTTTTCAATGTGGTCAAGGGCCTCCTGCATGTCCGGAACCACCTTAACCGCAAGGATCAGGTCAAGGAATTCAGCAGGCCAGTCCTCCTCAACCGCGGGTTTCGCTTCCGGTATCAGTTCCATTGTTTTTGGACATCCCCTTATTTCCACGCCTGCCTGGCGGAAAAGCTTCGACATGGAAGGGAGTAAATCCCGGGCAATGTCTTCATGCACGAGCATGGTCTCCATGGCATTACAGACACCCGGCCGTTGCACCTTGGCGTTAAAACACACCTCCTTCGCCATTTCGAGATCAGCGAATTTATCCACGTAAATATGGCACACGCCCTTGTAATGTTTTAGTACCGGGACCCTGGAATGGCTTGTCACAAAACGGATAAGACCTTCGCCGCCCCTCGGTATAATTATGTCCAGATAGTCCTCCAAGCCGATCAGAATGTTCACCGCTTCCCTGTCCGTGACAGGAATGACCTGAATGGCCTTGGGCGGAAGTCCGGTGTCTTTGAGTGCCCCTGCCAGGAGGTCTGCAAGGATCAAGTTGGAGTTAATGGCCTCTGATCCGCCCTTTAGAATTACGGCATTTCCCGATTTGAGACATAGGGCAGCCGCGTCTACGGTTACGTTGGGACGGGATTCATAGATAAACCCGATCACGCCAAGGGGAATTCTAACACGACCTGCCTGCAACCCGTTGGGCCTTTTCCATATACCCGTGATTTCACCCACGGGGTCGGCGAGTGCCGCAACTTCCCTGAGGCCGTCTGCCATTCCCTTAATGACATTTTCATCCAAGGTTAACCGGTCAATCATGGCGGCGGTCATTCCTGCCGCTTTTGCCCGGGACAGGTCTTTTTTGTTTTCTTCGATTATATCTTTCTGCCTCTCAACGAGTCTTTCAGCCATTAACTCCAAGGCCGCATCCTTTTGTGCCCTTTCCAGCCTTCTTAATTCTCTGGCGGCTGCCTTAGCGTCCTTGGCCATATCCTCGATCATATTTGCAAGTGACATGTGTCGTCTCCTTCTTCAAGTTGGTTGGCCAGGATAAGGTTGTCACGATGGATCACTTCATCATCGTGTTTAAACCCCAGTCTTGATTGTATCTCAGAGGTCTTTGCCCCCATGATTTTCCCGATATCGCCCGAATGGTAATTGACCATCCCCACCGCGATTTCTTTTCCCTTTTCATTAGTCAACATAACGGAATTGCCGAGGCTGAACCTGCCTCTGACTTCCTTGATGCCGGAGGGGAGAAGGCTCTTTCCGTTTTTGACTATGGCTTTTTCCGCGCCCCGGTCAATGACAATCTCCCCTTTCGGGGATTTTGTGAATGCGATCCAGTGTTTTCGGCAAGAAAGGGAGACCTCCCGGGGCAGAAAAAGGGTCCCTTCTTCCTTTCCGGAAAATATTCGCTTTATGATGTCGGGTTTGAGACCGTTGGCGATGATGGTGGGGACTCCGCCTAAGGACACTTTGTGAGCCGCCTTGATCTTGCTTGCCATACCCCCCGTGCCTAAGAAACCCGGGATAGCGCCGGCAAATCTCGTCACCTTTCGGTCTACCTTTTCTATGACCCTGATGATCGAGGCGTCTTTGTTTGTCCGGGGGTCCTTGTCAAAAAGCCCGTCAATATCGGTCAGATTGACCAAAAGTTGAGATTCGATCAGGTTGTTCACCATCGCGCTCAGGTTGTCGTTATCACCGAATTTTATTTCATCCACCACCACAGTATCGTTTTCATTGATGATGGGGAGAATTTTCCATGAGAGCAGGGTAAGCAGGGTGTTTCGCGCATTCAGGTAACGACGCCTGTGTGTCAGGTCATCACGGGTTAGCAGGATCTGGGCTACCATATATCCGTGACGGCCAAAGGCCGTTTCATAGGCCATCATCAGGCTGCTCTGGCCAATGGCCGCCATAGCCTGCTGCTGAGACACGGACTGGGGTCTCTTTGAAAAGCCGATTTTTTTCAGACCGGAAGCTATTGCGCCTGACGATATGAGGATGACTTCAATCCCCTTTTTCCTGAGCGCGCATATGTCTTTTGTCAGGCCATCGATTATGCCTTTGTTCAGTCCGGTTTTGGTGGTCAGAACACCACTGCCAACCTTGATCACGGCCCTTTTGACCGGTTTTAGCAGCTCTTTTCTGTTAATGTTTTTCATTTTCCGTTTTATATCCATTTTTCCCGGATGACTTTTTTCAGTTCTTCAAGACCCTCGCCGGTCAAGGCCGAGATGGGTAAAGACTCAACGCCCGATTCCCCAAGTGCCTTCTGTAAGGCTTTTAGGTCTCTGTGTTCAGGGCCATAAATATCCATTTTGTTTACCAGGACCATTTGGGGCTTTTGTGCCAGTTGAGGGCTGAAGGCATTCATTTCGCGGATGAGCGTGTGAAAGTCCTCTATAATGTCCTGGTCCGGATGGAACGTTATGTCTAATACGTGCAACAAAAGTTTTGTGCGCTCAATATGCTTCAAAAAACGATGACCGAGGCCGCGGCCCTGACTGGCCCCTTCAATCAAACCCGGTATGTCGGCAATGATTAAGGAACTTTCATCGTCAAAGGACATTACACCTAAATTGGGAAAAATTGTCGTGAAAGGATAGCTGTCTACCCTGGGGCGTGCCATGCTGAGTCGGGAAAGGAGTGTTGATTTGCCGGCATTGGGGAGCCCGATCAGCCCGATGTCGGCTAAAAACTTGAGAGAGAGCTTTAACCTTTTTTCTTTTCCGGGAAGGCCGGGCTGGGCGACCCTCGGAGCTCTGTTGGTGGAAGTGGCGAAGCGCTGGTTTCCTTTTCCGCCTTTTCCCCCGGGGAGAAGAATTAGTTCCTGGTTGTCATGAATCAAATCTCCAAGAACCTCGCCCGTAACGGAATCCTCAATAATCGTTCCCAAGGGCACCTCAAAAATAAGATCAGCGCCGTTTTTCCCGGATTGGTTCTTTCCCCTTCCGGGTTGGCCTTTTTGGGCCTTCAAATATTTGCGTGAGTTGTAATCCGTTAAGGTATGAAGCCTGGTGCTCGCCCTTACAATGATGCTGCCACCGTTTCCACCATCGCCACCATCCGGGCCGCCTTTGGGTATGAACTTTTCTCTTCTAAAGCTGACGCAGCCTTTTCCCCCGTCTCCTGATACAGCCGTAATGAACGCTTCATCTAAAAAGGCCATTTGTAAACTCAGAGCGTTTATGCGGCGTATACACTGACTCTTTTTCGTTTTTTGCCAAAGCGCTCAAAGGAAACGGTTCCATTAATTGTTGCGAAAATGGTATAATCCTTTCCGAGACCCACATTATTGCCCGGGTGTATCTTGGTACCTTTCTGCCGGACAAGGATATTTCCAGCGAGGACCTTCTGGCCGTCGTATCTTTTCACGCCATATCTCTGGCCGGCGCTGTCTCTACCATTTCGAGAACTTCCGCCTGCTTTCTTGTGTGCCATGGTTTCTGCCCCTTAATAATATATCTTTATCGTTTCCCCTCAGAACCGTAGACCACCGGAAGGGTAACGGCTCATGCCTTAATGTCTTCTATCCTGACGAGCGTAAATTGTTGCCTGTGCCCCCGTTTTTTACGGTAGCCTTTTCTCCGCTTGTGCTTGAAGACCACGATTTTTCTGTTTTTGCCCTGACGGATGATACTCCCGGCCACCTTTGAG
>DAOUXC010000045.1 GCA_030666795.1 Desulfobacteraceae bacterium | reverse complement strand
GGGGGAAACCGCAGCTCGACGAAGTCGAGAATGCGGAGGGGGCAAGACTCCCCCGCAGATAAGTCGCTGAAAAGACCAACCCGGGAGGCTCGGAACGGAAGAAAAGCCCTATTGCCCCTCGAATCAGGGGCAGAAGATGCATCCAATCTATTACCCTGCAATTGTACACCCCCTGTGTCCGGCACCCAACTTATGCGGTAAAGGTCAGTTTACAAAAGGGGGAAGTGAAGGTTTTTTTACACGGCCTCAGCCACCGACACGGTACGATCCCCTAACATATTCACATAGCTCCCCAACTCGTTGTCATACCACCCGTAGATCACGGCCTGGGTTATGGCAATCCTCACCATGCCCCGGACACCTTTATCCGTTTCGACGGCAGCGGACTGTTCCCCTATTTGACACACCTTTTCCAGATCTATGCCTACCTCGGCCGTGCGTGTATGGGTCTCGTGGCCCTCAATAATGGCGGCGGCCCTGGGAAGACCTATAATATCCGACGAGACATTCTGTTCTTCAGTGTAATGAAGGTAACCGTGCGGGTCCCGGGCGGCTGCCTCCCCATACAGGGCATTAACAACTTCCCTTCGAATCGATTCTCCTGAAGGCTCTTCCTGGAGATTTACAACCAGGATAATCAGCGATCCCGTGGCAGTGGGAATCCTCACGGATTCAGCTATAAACCCGATCTTTCTCATTTCGGGAATCACAAGGGCAAGCGTCTTTGCGGCTCCCGTTGTGGTCAGTATAATATTATTCATAATGCTGCGGTTCTTTCTCAGGTCGGCTGCCCCCTTTTTGGGAAGACGGTCAAGCACCGCCTGAGAGCCGGTAACCGCATGGACCGTGGCCATTGAGGCGGTCAGTATCCTCTGGGGGCCGAACGCGTCCATGAGCGGTTTTATCATGTGGGCCAGGCAGGTCGTTGTGCATGACGCATTGGAAATAATCCTGTGCGCGCGAGGGTCATAGTCGTTTTCATTAATACCCATGACAGTTGTCACCGCGTCATCGGGCATGGTCCTGGTTTCGTCTTTGATTTTGAAAGGGGCGGAGACAATGACCTTTTCCACCCCCCCCTCAAGATGCCCCCTCACAGAGCCCTTCGGGTTGTCGGGGGAAAGCGTGGGATCAAGGAATTGCCCCGTGGTATCTACAACCAGCCTGACATTATGTTCCCGCCACTCAATATCTCCCGGATTTCGAAAACGCCTTAATACACTCACCTTGACACCGTCAACCGTCATGGTTCCCGCGGTTTCGTCAATATCCTGAATCACGGGACGGGCCTTATGCCCGTAAAGATATCCGCCCAGGGACCCGTATGTGGAATCTCTTTCCAGATAATGGGCCAGGTCCTTTAAAGATTTACCCACATCCCTTCCCAGGTTGACCACCACTTTATGGAAATACTTTCTGGCAATGTGGTGCCACAGGGTGAGTTTTCCTATTCTTCCAAGACCGTTGATACCCAGTACCAGGTCTTTACCCTCGATACTCTTCGAAAGATCTTCCATATCAATTCCTCTCCATCTCCCTTATCTTCATTTGACCCGCGTACACGGACCCTTCGAGACCGTCAATGCTGACCCAGTCACCTGAATTGAGGTGAATCCGGTTCAATGAACACGCGCTTTGTTTCTCCATGCAAACCAGGTCCGCGCATCCCACAACACACGTCTTGCCCAATCTGTGGGCAACGATCGCGGCATGTGAAGTGGAGCCACCCCGGGCCGTAAGCAGTCCGTCGGCCTCATGGATCTCTTTGATATCATCCGGCACCGTGTCACTCCTGACGATAATCAGGGATGTTCCCGGCTCTCTCTCGCGCCAGTGTTTGATCTCTTCCAGACTGAATACGACCCTTCCGGTCATGGCCCCTCCACTGACACCTATTCCATGGCCCAAGAATCTGACCGGCTTTTTCTGGACCGTATCAAAGGAATAGACCTTTTTTCTCTCCCTCATTACCATGTCACGGGTCTGAAGACAAAACAGGTCTTCAGTACCCGGACCTTCAAACGTAAATTCCATCTCCTGGGGACTCCATTTCCTCTCATAAACCAGATCCTTTGCCCAATTTCGCATGGTCTGATAGACGTCCGGGAACCGGGCCTCAAGGGTCATCTCGCTCTCCCTGCTTTCAATCTCCGCCTGCCTTTTTGAGATGGCATGGGTCTTTACCAGTCCCGAAACAACGTCCTCACCCTGGTTCCCGGGTGTGAAATCGCCCCACAACATGAGCATATCCCCGGACCACCTGGGATTGTGGGTAAAAAATACGCCGGCCCCGGATTCACGAGAAAAATTGCCGAACACCATGGCCTGGACCGTAACGGCCGTACCCCAATCATCGGAAATACCCATAATCCTTCGATAGGTTTCAGCCTTTTGCGTTTGCCATGAATCAAAAACCTTCTGTATGGCCACCTGAAGCTGGACAAGGGGGGACGATTCGATTTCTATGCCGCTGTCCTGTATCAACGACTTATAGGTCAGGGTAATGTCCATCATCTGCCGCCCGGTAAAATCCTTCTTATAGGGCACGCCCAGAAGCTGTTTGAAATCATCGATAATAGCGTCGAAATCATCTCTCAAAAGGCCGAAAGCCATGCCGTAAGACTGGAGAAACCTTCGATAGGTATCCCAACCGAACCACTGGTTGCCCGTTTGCGCGACCAACCCGAGGACAATCGTTTCATCGATGCCGACATCAAGGAATGTGTCCATCATTCCCGGCTGAGAAATAGAAGAACCGCTCCTCACCGACAAAAGCAACGGATTGTCGGGATCACCGAATCTCTTACCCGTCAATCTTTCAAGACCCGCCACCTCGAGGGCCACCTGTTGTTCGAGATTTTTCTTTGCGGGCAGATAATGATCAACAATCTCCCGGCACCTGAAAACTTCGGTGGTTATAATAAAGCCGGGGGGAACCGGCAGCCCGTAATCCTTTATTCTGGTCAGATTGAGCCCCTTGTTTCCGAGGTGAATAATATCTGAAAGGCCTTTCTTTGCGGGATGTATCGGGGTTACCGCCTTGTGAGGGTCATAACTGAGCAAAAGGCGCAGGCTCTCTTTCGGCAGTTTCTGAGACTGGTGGAAAAGGGTCTTCAAAATACGGCCTAAAAATAAATCAAGCTGCTGAAGCCCTAAGGAAGAAGAGATCCTGTCACGCAGAAAAATTTCCGTCACACGGTGGATCAATTTCTCACGGTCATCCACCCCTTCCGGGGGAAGATACTTGGCCATCAACCTTTCAGTTGGTAACTGGCGCAGGGTTTTTGACAGATTATCCTGATGAATATTGTTGAAATAATCATTGACAATGTTGCTCACGGCCTGGGAAAAACCGCGAAAAATATCTATGTACTGGGTAGATGAAAAGCCCCTGATCTTAAGAGAGTGGGCCAGAAGGTCCAATTGTCTTTCCATCTCCAGAGATGAAATGCCGTCTAACCTCAAGGCCCGATCAAAGAGACGGAGGTAATCATAGATCTGGTAAAAGGTGGCCTTTGTGATGAGTCCCAGGTCAATGGTTTCCACGATATTTTCAAAAAATACATTCACCAGGGACTCCAAGCGAAACCCAAGCCCCAACGCGTCAAACTTCATCTCGTGATAACTGCCGTACATGGAAGGGATGTCCACGGTGAAATGCCGTTTCCTGTAAATATCCTCCCTGGGTTGGTAGTTCTCAGAAGAAAGAATCACCCCTTTAAGTTCTTCAAGATAATTCAAAAGCCCTGTCAGCTTCTGGCCGGTATCCTCCTCCCTGAGAGCCTCTTTCAGTATCCCTAAATCAGGCAGCCCGCTCGACTGCAACTGTCCGATGTAGCCGTCCATTTCAGTAAATTCCAGATGGTATTTCTGGTAAAGGAGCTTGTACAATGTGATAGCCAGTTCCACCCTCTCTATGTCAAGACCGGATACGCCCGTTATTTCGGCCGCTGATTTTTTGAGCTGATTCTCATCAACTTTCAATAGATCGCTCACCTCATCAAGACCCATGACATTAAAAATATGTCCCGCAACCCGTTGGACCCCCTCAAGATAGGGTCCCTGCGTCTCAATCTGCTCATAAACATCCGGGGGCACAAAAAACCTTATCCCTTCCTTGCTCCCGGTTTTCCAGAAATCCAGGGTCCCTTCCATGAGTCCTATGATTTGATTGCTGCTTTCAACGTGACTCTGTTTTCTCAAAAAATGGGTAAGGGGGTCCTTGCGCAGGGTTATTTCATCGATTCTGGTGGATATGTCCCTGAGCTTTCCCTCGGCCCCTATGTCGTTAAAATAGGCCGGAAAAAGACGGTTCAGCTGTTTGGCGAGATTATAGACCGGACCGATGTCGCTGTTCAGGAATTTGGTTATATCCCTGGGAAACAGGTCGGTATCCTTGATGAAAACGCCGCCTAATGAAAGGTGAATGATCAAAGAAGACAAAAGTTTTTTGGACCACTTCGGATTCAGTTCAATGAGTTCAAGCCAGACGCGAACATTCTGAATATGGGCGGAATTGGCCCTCACCTGCCAGTCATCCCCCACGCCCTTTATGCCGGGCGTCTGGAACCCCAGGGAGACCACCGAATCCATAAAAAAATCCACGAGGTCACTGTCATCCGTTCTGTAGACACCCCGCCCCATGTTCAGGACACAGTTCAGCGCGGTCCCGGGAAATTTCTCCGCACTCATCTTCAGGATTTCAAAGGTCTTCTCAAGTGATTGCTGAATCAACTGGGTGTCTTCATGCTGTATGAGCCAGGCTAAGGCCCGGTTGATATCCCTTAAGGACTCTTCGTGAATGGATGAAAGGCCCGTAAGATTCATGATGTGGAGGAGAAATATCAATTTCCAGTGGTTTCCCTGTTCCTTGACACTGCCCGCGCCAAGCAGTTTTTGAGGGACCTCACGGTAAAGGCTGACGATTCGACCGTATCCGG
Source organism: Desulfobacteraceae bacterium (assembly GCA_030666795.1). Lineage (GTDB taxonomy): Bacteria > Desulfobacterota > DSM-4660 > Desulfatiglandales > Desulfatiglandaceae > JAIOSR01. Next base: position 9,814 of record DAOUXC010000045.1, on the reverse strand, counting down.
GAAGTGTGACCAGTCGACCCAGAATTTTCTCCGGACTCTCGTCCGACGCGCGGATCATATTTTCCAACTCATCCCTCAGGACCTTCAATTGTCTGTGGGAAATCGGTTCAAATATCCCGCCTAACCGCAGTTCCTGCACGGAAGCCCCGGTCTCCTGTTCAAACCAGACCAGGGGATCACCCTGCTCAAGCCAGTAGTCGTAGGTATACCTGTAGAACTCCATCAGAAACCTGTTCACGGCACTGAAACCGGATCCCGATGGGACGGTTTGCAGATAAAGTTCCCCCAACCTGTTGAACTGATAAAAGCTCTTGACAAACAAGAATGCGGTGTCTTTCGGGTAACACCTGATCCGGTCAAACGCGTAATCCAGGATCGGCAGGAATCTTAAGAGATCGGAATCCGCCTCTTTGATAACCTTTTGAATGTAAAGAAGAAGATTATCCGCCGCGTTGGTCCGTACATCGCCGTCCTCTGAAGAATCAATGGCCTGGAAAAAGATGTCCACATAAAGCCTGGCCGCCTCAGGTCCTTCGGGGTGGGTCTTGAGCATATGAAAATAATTCAACGCGTAGGCCCGTGCCTCCTTTACAATAAATTCCCAGTTCCTGTAAGGATGACAGATCTCTTCCAGAAAGGTCTGCAAACCCTCCCTGACGCCATAGTATTTCCCCATGACCTGTTCTAAGATCTTGTATCTCTGATCAACGGTCACATCAACGCGGCTGCATTCGATGTTGACCTCAAGGGCCTTGGACGGCATATCCTGTGTTTCTCCTCGAATAATTCCGGGTTGTGAAGTTCAGGGTTCAAAGGTTCAAAGTTTTTAACATCTGAACGGTGAACCCTGAACTCCTGGCCCAGACCTGATTTGACAGGGAATTGCACGACATAAACAGTTATTCAAATACTCCAATGGCAGCAGATTACAAGTAAAACGTCGCTTCAGGGCGGGCTTAAACACAAATCTTGAGATAGAACCGCCCCGTTTCGTCCGATTCAGAAATGAGCAATTTTTTACAAGGTTAAGAAAATCAAGGGATTGCGCGGAGGTGTACTAAAAGTACACCGCACAAGGAATCCCGCAGATTGACGCAGAGATTGTGAAAAAGGGCCATTTCTGTATGGATGCTATTTTAACACAGTCATTTGCTTAGCATCAACGACTTTTGCTTTAACGCCTGAAACCCATAATATTTCGATTAGTTGTAGAAATTCCAAGACTTTTAATGACCGCGGAAAAACTGTTCCTTGATTTTTTTTACATTCCTGCTAATATTTCACGCCTGATGTTGATAACCTCTTAAAAATTCAAGGATTCCCTTTTGGCGTCATTCCGGCGAAAGCCGGAATCCAGTTTTTCCAATAGGTTCTGGACTCCGGTTTTCACCGGAGTGACGAACTTTAGGGCTTTTTACAAATCCATCAATCTTATTACCCTGAAACTTGTGGCAGGTTCTCCATAACGATGCACAAAGAAGACTGGCAAGAAAGAGGCAAGGGCCACCGTGAAAGGCTGCGCAAGAGATTCCTGGAAGGCGGCCTGGAGAGATTTTCCGATGAAGAGGTAGTGGAATTCCTCCTCACCTTGGGCACGCCCAGGGGCGATCAAAAGCTCTCCGCGCGCGAGGCCCTGAAACAATTCGGCAGTCTTTCAGGGGTCCTCTCCGCGCCCATGGAAAAACTAACGGAGATTAAGGGCATCGGCCCCAAGAACGCCCTTTACTTGAAACTCGTGCATCAGGTGGCAGGAAGATACCTCAGGGACAGGGCCGGTGGAAATGCCTTTTTCGGCTCATCAAAGGCCGTTTTTGATTATCTCTTTCATTCCATGCGGGACCTGAAAAGGGAGATTTTCAAGGTCCTGTTTTTGAACCGGAAAAATGAATTGATTCTTGATCAGGATGTGTTCTTCGGAACGCTCTCGGGAAGCGCCGTTTATCCGCGCGAGATCATGACCCTTGCCCTTGAACACAAGGCCGCGGGTCTTGTATTCGTTCACAACCACCCCTCCGGCGACCCCTCGCCCTCGCCCGAGGACAAAAGGCTCACAAGGGACCTTGTCTGGGCCGCAAAGCTCCTGATGGTCCAGGTCCTTGATCACATCGTCATCGGGAATAACACCTATTACAGCTTTGCGGACGACGGCCTTATAAAACGCTTCACAAACGAATATGAAGATCGTCTTAACCTGCCTTAAGATCTTGACATAAACATCAAAATCATTAATCCTTGTTCGTATAATTTCAATAGAATTTTTTTGACAGGATTAACAGGATTAACGGGATTTGTTTAATCTTGTAAATCAAAATACGTATCCTGTTTTTGAGGCTCTTCTTTTGTTTACACAATAGAGATGAAAGAATTCAGCCATATTTTGAAAGGAGTATGAGGTAGAACAGTCCCGGCATAAATTTTATGCCGGATCAGTTGGGGATCGTTCCCGAAAAGGCCAATTTATGACCGAATAACCGGAATTATTATTACAAAAAAAATTGTAACGCAGGATTTAAAAAAGGATGTACAGGAAATAAAATCTTGTTTATCCTGTTAATCCTGTCTAAATATTTTTTTATGGGTGAATTATTAGCCCGTGTACTGCGAGAGTGGCGGAACTGGTAGACGCGCTGGATTTAGGATCCAGTACCCAATGGGTGTAGGGGTTCAACTCCCCTCTCTCGCACCAACCAATAATATCAATGTTTTACGCCTAATTTCCACACTCCCAACGCCTTCCGCCCTCCGTCGTCTGTAGTCCGTCCTCCTACATCTGTCATCTGCACTCTGTCGTCCGTCCTCCGCCTTCCCCTCTTCCATGCCTGGATGCCGAGACACCATTAAGTTTTTTAAATGCCGGAATACTGTTTCAATTCAATTTTAAAAAGCGTCCCGCTGCCAAGAGCGTCCCACTGCCTCATTATGTCCAATTAGTCAAGGGCGTCCCGAAGCCCCACATATGTTATCTTTCCTTTTTCCTTGACGCACAAGAGGAATGACTTTACAGTCCTTCCCATAAAAAACAAGGTCTTATCATATATAAAGGAGAATAATGATGTTCAAAGTCAGCGTCATGTATCCCAATGATGAGGGGGCCGAATTCGATTATGAATACTATCGAACGACCCATATGGATCTCGTGAAAAAGTATTTCGGGCCGTTCGGCCTGATCAGGACCGATGTGGACAAAGGAATTCACGGCGGGGGAGAAGAACCGGCGCCTTATATTTGCATCGGCAACCTGTATTTTGACTCGAGGGACGGATATGACCGCGGAATCGCGGAGTACGGCTCGACCCTGCGGGGGGACATTCCCAATTTTACCAATGTGACCCCGATTCGGCAGATCAGTGAGATTCTCGAATAGGGCCGGCCCAAACATGGGAACCGGGAGGCTTCACCCTCCCCTTCTGCCAACTTCATGTCTTGACAGTTTCACGGCATTCATCCGGCGGATGATCCTAAAAACAGCGGGAAGAGAAAAAAGGCCGGATCAGGGGGAATGCCCCGGACCCGGCCATACTCGTACGACTTTTCGATGAAACCGGCTACCTGTAGTGGAAGTACTTTGCAGGTGTCCTTCGACCCAGCTCCGCTACCGCCGCATCTATACAGACACGTATCGCCTTTTCCATGGGCGTGTTATTGTAGCCCCCTAAGGAAAGAGGCATGGTGGAACTGCCGCCGCCGATACGGGTTCCAATACGGGCGTTATAATCGGTTGCCTTGCCCTGCACCCTGTTGGCATACAGAATCCTGCCCGTGACCGTATCAACGACGCGCATGTCTATGGCCATGTGGGCATTGGACATGCCGCCGCCTAACCGTAACGGTACATTGGGCAGACCTATGCTAAGCCCACCGCCGGACGAACCCATCTGAAATTCGGAGACGACTCCATAAACAAGGAGTTCGGCCCCCTCAATCTGACCAATGGGAGCGGCCGTAGGTCTTTTCACCCTGCCGCTTGCTCCAAGGTCCTGTTCCAGCATTACGTCTTTTATGGCCTGACGTTCAAGAACAATAAACCTATTGCCGTTAAACAGGGCGGTGACAAGCATTTCCCTCAGACCATCTCCTATCTGGGCGGTTGCGCCGGCGGCCTTTACCTGGAAGTCGCCCACCGCAATCCTCGCCTTGGGGCCGTCATATCTCTCGGCCTGGGCCTGCTGTATTGAAGGTCCCTGGGAGTGGGTGACCTGTGCCGTGGGCTGTCCCGGCGCGGCGCAACCGAAAAGTATCAGACAAGACAAGGGAAAAAGCCAGCCAAAAAAACCGTTTAACCTGAAAATTCTCATAAATCTCTACCTCCGTTTATTTTAAAATAATTGCCCTGCAGATGTTTTCGTCTGCGCACGGGGCTAAAAAAAATCTCTTCCTACATAAAATGATTGGTTCAAGGTTCAAGGTTCACGGTTCATTGGTTGAAAGATGCGTGTCGTCTCTGTTTAGGCGCCATCATTATTAATATGATAAGCTCACGTCTCTTCAACCCGAAACCGTGAACGTTGAACCATTCAACCTGAGTTAAAAATACAGATCAATGCAATCTCTCATTACAGCGAGAGATACTGTCAAAAATTTCAAGGATGCGAAAATCCCTGAGGTTGCCCGCGCATGGTATACGCTCATGTACATGGGCGGCCCGCCGAAGCTCGTCAAGTATACGGTCTTTTTCCCGGTTGGAGCTGAAAAAATAACAGCGTCTGCAGGAATGACCCGGATCAACGCCCGTGAGTTCTATGAGCATGGCCCCCGAAACCCTGCCCGAGGAATAAGGATAAGACGAGTGTGGGCCGTAATAATCTCTCGATGAATAGGGATAGGGATAATAGAAATAAAACCGGTCAAGATCGGCCCTGCGTCGGGCATCCACCTCTTCCTGTCTCATTTGCTCTCTTTGGACAAAGCGTTCATAAACATCCCTTCCGGCGTATCTCGGTATTCCCTGTGCCCAGGTGGTCGGGGCGCCGGCGGCCTTGCATTGCTTCTCAACAAGGGCCTCAAGATATGCCACTTTACGGCTCAATTCGTGACTTTTCTTCTCCTTTTCCTCAAGTTCCACTTCCGTACGTTTCATATCCTTTTCCGTATGGTCAACAAGGCCGGTCAGTCTCTTCGCGGCCTCGGCGATATTGAGATCCGCCTTATCAATGACCGGCATTGTGAAAGTTCCATTCGGATTGATGACTCCTCTCCTGCCGGGTATGCGGGAATTCAGGGTCATTCTTTGAGCGTTGCTGAGGCTGCCCTTGTCCTTGAGTATCTGCTCCGCGTCTTCAAGCACAACCAGAGTGATCTTCACCTCCCACCTCAGGCTCCTCAATCTCTCAAGTTCCTCTCTCATCGCGCCAAGCTCGGCGTTCATGGATGACCAGGCCAGTTCAGAAGCCAGAAAGTCCTTCTTGGCCTTAAGGCAGCCTGCTGAAGCGGCGGTGCTGTCCCGGGCCGATGAAAATGCGGGCAATAAGATAAAGATAAAACCGATAAAAAGGGATGCAATGGCACTGAAGCTCAAATACTTCATGATCCTACCCCCCTCCTCAATTATGATTGGAAGCCACCAAAATCATTGTTTCACTCACCCTCAACTTTGAACCTTGAACCTTGAACCATCTCTTAATATTGTATGTTCATATCAGTTTTCTGTCCACTTTTTATCTTGTAGACCTGAACATCCTTCCCCTGTGTTACATTAGAAAACTTCACGGTGGCCGTATTAGGCGATACCTTGCCCTCGTTGACCGCCCTTACTCCAAATACATTTTTCCCCTTGGTCAGGGTCACGGTAAATGACTGATGGGCCTTTTTGAGCAGTATCCCTCCTCTCAATACCTTGCCGTTCAACAGGATGTCTATAATATCACCGTCTTCCTGGCCGTGGTCCCAGAACGTGACCGTAATGGTCTCGGAATTTACCGTAATGTTTGAAAGGCCCTGGCCGGTTGATGAAGATGACCCGGATGGGCCTTTGCCGCCGGAAGGTCCTCCGGGCGGCGGTCTGTGTCCGCTATCCCGCCGGTCCCCGGCGTTCTGGGCCCATTGCTGATCCCTCTGCAGATCCCTCTGCAGATCATCCTGCCCGTACCTGTCGCCTTGCCTGCTCCCGTAGCCCGTAGCAAAACTGTCCCGGCTGGTCCGATCGGTCACGGCCTGGTTTCTCTGCTGGTCCCTCTGGTCGTAGCGATTGATCAGATCCTGGCTGCTTACCGGAGGCGGTTTGGGCTGGTTTACCCCCAGGGTCTGCTCGATCCGGTCGGTCATGCGATTTATCTGGTCGTCCGTTGCCTTTGTCCCGGACCGGTTCAGGTGATCCGCGATAATATTTCTTCTTTCTTCATGGCTTGTGGCACCCAGAAGATCGACAAGTATCTCACCCCCGAGATTTCCCGTGTTTTTTCCACCTGTGTCAGGGGGAGGTGGTGGTGGTTCCACCGGGGGTTCAGGGTCGGTCTTATCCGGTGGTTTTTGCGGCTCAGGTTGCGTCTCATTTTTCACGGGCGGCTTTACCGGCGGTTTCACCGGTGGCTTTGCCGGAGGCTTTACCAAAGGCGGAGGAGGCGTATCGCCCTTGACCGGCGGGGCCGGTGGCGTGACAGGTGGTGGAACCGTAGGTGGGGCTGGAGGCCTATTATTCTCTGGTGGTTTGGGCTGGTTGGCATTTCTCTCCGCGTCCTGGGCCGCGAGGTTCCGCGCGTCGTTTATCACATTGCCGGCCTGATTTGTGACCGCGCTCACCACGGTGGTAAGACCGGGCACGTTTTCCGTCCTTTCATTAATCAGATCACCGGGAAGCTGCTCGAGCCTCTGCAGGTCTCTGCCCGTCCTTGTCCCCTCCCTTACCGCCTTGGTGCCGGCATCCGCAACCGTGTCCGTCACCTTGACAATGCCGTCACTGATATATCCGGCCATATTTTCGTTGTGATCCTTTATCCTCTGGGACTCGTTGGGGTTGGACTGGATCACGGCTTCCTGCTGAAATCTGTTAAGGGGCGCGACCGCCTCAATGGTCTGTCTCGTGTTGTCAAGACGTCGCGTTATCCCTTCCTGATCTTCCGGCCTGGTGGCATCATAGCTGTGTATTCCCGAGTTCAGACCCCTTTCCACCATCTGCTGGGCCGAGTCGATCTTGTTCTTAGCCGCGTCCCTCAGGTACTTGCCCGGCCCTTCCTTTACGATCTGTTTTCCTTCCTCATAGGTCTTGTTAATAACCGTTCCGGCCATATAGCCTCCGGCAAACGAAACCACGGCGGCCCCGCCGTAGACTATCACTCCCCCGATGATTGCAAAAATCTCACCTTCGGGGTCATTAAAATTGACGGGGTTATTCATGGCATAGACATAGGGATGCCAGGTCAACGGCATGGTGGAAATCCCCTCCATGGGATCCCTTGTCAGGAACCTCTTCAATGCCGGGCTGTAAAAACGCGCCCGCATATAATAACATCCTATATCAGAATCATAGGGCCGACCCGCAAAGACAATTCCATCAGACAGGGTCTCTGATTTTTCGTAAATGGGTTTGCCGAAGGGCGTGTATTCGCAGGATGAAACGACCCGGCCCCGGTCGTCTGTCACCAGCCTGACAGAGGCTAACCGGTCCTGGTGAAAATAAAACTTTCCATTCTTTTCAATACTGATAACGTCATCAAGCCCGGGCCCGTGGACATAGAACTTGACCAGCCTCTTTCTCTTGTCCAGCTCTAAAATACGTCTGTTGCCGTTCCAGAGGATATGCCGCTCATCTCCGTCTTTTTCAAAATATATCAGTCGGCCCAGGGGGTCATAACGGTATTCCTTGAATGAACCATCGGGCAGCTCGGCCTTTACAAGCCTTCCGTCAAAATCATATTCAAAATTAAATTTGTCTCTCCCGAAAACCCCTGTTATGAGATGTCCTGCCGGGTCATGACGCATTCTCCCTTTTCCACGTTTCGTGATCCGGCCTATTCCCTGGTATTCATATGAGATTTTGCCCTCAGGCAGGACTTCCTCAACCATATTTCCATTGCCGTCATATGAATAAGTCCATTTTTCCGGGTTTGATCCGGCAGGATTTTTGACATAGCCTGTCAGTTCGCCGTCAGCATTATAGATATAAGATTTAACGGTTTTTTGAGTCTTGTCGCGGGTTTCATTTATTAACCCATCCTTTTCATACACATATGTTTCATGAAACAGGATCCTCTTCCCTGATATCACCTTGATTGAATTGACGGCATTAATCTCTTCATCATAGGTAAATTTCTGATGCACACCATTGGGGTATTGGATCTTTTTTATCCTTCCGGAAACGTCATATATGTATTCGGTCCTTTTTGAATCAGGATCAATGACACCCTTGATGCGGCCTGCCTGATCATACCGGTACTCTACTGAGCCTGCTCCACCCACTGAAACGGTTGTCAATCTCCCCAACCGGTCATAGTCGCAGCGCATGGTCAGATCAAGCATCTTGTCTTCCATGGAGGTTATGCGGCCCTGCTTGTCGTAAGTATACTCCTGAAAAAAATGAGGCGATTTTATGGAGATGAGATCATCTCCCTTATAACGGAAAACATGGGACTCACCACTTGAATATCTTTTTTCAACCACCCTTCCGGCGCTGTCATACTTGTTCCGAACAAACATGCCGTTTTCATCAATTATCCGGTCAAGCAGAAGCGACGGGGTCCATTTAAACTGTCTGGATTTGCCGAAGGCGTCAGTCACACGGGTCAACATGCCCGCGTGATTATATGTGTAATCTCTTGAGGCCTGGTTTGGGAAAAGGCGCTTGACTTGATACCCGTTTACGGTTCTTTTAAGCGTGAATGCCGTGTTGTCCGGTGTCTTCGCCTCTTTGAGTCTTCCCCCTGCATCGAACAGATACCGTGAAATCCTGCCCTTAGCGTCCCTTGCGGTCTTAAGATTCCCCATGGGATCATAGGAATACTCCACAAACAAATCACGGTTTCTGAAAATATGGGTTATCTGATCAAGATCGTTATAACGGTAAGTATAGGTTGGACCGTCTCCGGATTGCTCCCCGGTCATCCTGCCCAGGGGGTCATAAGACATTGTGGTTTTTCCCCTGAAGCCGCTTTTGACTGTTAAGGGATTGCCGTGCCCATCAATGGTAGTTGAGGATATGAGCATGTCCCCCTGTCTATTTTCTCTAATAAGACCGTTGGGGAACCTCAAAAACCGGATCTTTTCCTGTTCCGGTGGCGTGATGGAAATAAGATTATTTTTTTTGTCATATTCAAAAAACGTTTTCCCGCCCTTTGAATCAATCTTTTGGGAAAACAGGTTGGTGTGGCCTTTGTATTTGTATTGAACAACATTTTCTGAAGAATCAGAGGCCTTGACCATGCGATCCAGAGAATCATACCAATATCTTATTAAATTACCATCAGGTCTTTTCCATGCGGCGAGACGACCATTTTTGCCGATCCTGTACCCGCTGAACCAACCCGACCCGCTGGATATGCCTATTATGTTGCTCTCGCCTGATAGATAATAGCTGTAATTAAAGGAATTGCCTGAATGATCCGATACCTTTATGCCTCCCCGGTCCTTCTGTATTTCAAAAAGAAACCATTCATTTTGGTTTGACGCTATTTTTTTTACACGGGCCGGGTCTGTTCCTTCATAATCCACGGAAAGCGCTAACCCGCCGGGAAGATCAATACCGGCGAGGCGTGAAGAATTGTTATAATTAAAGGTGGTCTGTTGGCGGATAACGCGGATCACAGCAACAAGCCTTCCCCCGGAAGCGTAACTAGATGCAACGCTTCTTCCCGCGTCGGCCTTCACTTCTTCCAGAAGGTTGTCT
>DAOUXC010000125.1 GCA_030666795.1 Desulfobacteraceae bacterium | reverse complement strand
CGGGATCTTCGACACGCCGAGAAGCTCGGAATCGAAGAAAAGACTGCTTCAACTTTCCCATCTGCCAACTTAATAGGTGAAAATTTCTGGCTACTCATTTGCCGGGTGAACCTCAAACTTTCCTAACCCTTTCTCACCTTTTCATAAGACCCCTGGCAATAATCATGCGTTGCACCTCCGAGGTGCCCTCGTAGATCTCGCAGACCTTGGCATCCCTGTAGAACCGCTCAATGGGATAGGCCTTTGTGTAACCGTAACCCCCGTGTATCTGGACCCCCAGCTTCGTGACCTCCACGGCCGCTTCGCTGGCAAAGAGCTTGGCCATGGCTGATTCACTCGCATGGTCCAGTCCCTTGTCCCGAAGGTCAGAGGCGCGGTAGACGAGCAGCCGGGCCGCTTCGACCCTGGTTCCCATGTCCGCGAGAAAGCCCTGGATCGCACCGAACCCGGATATGGGTCTGCCGAACTGGTGGCGCTCTTTTGCATATCGGATAGATACATCCAGGGCGCCCTGGGCTATTCCCAGTGCCTGGGCCGCAATGCCGATGCGTCCGCCGTTCAGGGTGGAAAGGGCTATCTTGAGACCTTCCCCCTCTCCCCCGAGAAGGTTTTCCACGGGAATACGGCAGTCATTAAGAGAGATGGGGCACACGGGATTGCCACGCATGCCCATAAGGTCCTCGGAAGGCCCTTTTTCAAGACCCTTCCTGTGGGACTCCACAATAAAGACGGCGAAATTCTTCCCCTTATGGTCGGGCAGGACCCGCCCGAAGATCAGGTTTATTCCGGACACGCCGCCGTTTGTCACGAATACCTTGTTCCCGTTGAGTATATATTCGTCCCCCTCGCGAACGGCAGCAGTCTCGAGGGAAGAGGCATCGGAGCCTGCATTGGGTTCGGTCAGGCAGAACGTACCTATTGCCCGGCCTGATGCCAGGGGTATCAGAAACCTTTGAAACTGCTCCTCGTTTCCGAACATGTGCATGGGAGAGGCTGCAACCCCGTTATGCACGGCCACGCAGAGCCCCATGGCGGCATTGACCTTGGAGATCTCCTCTATGACCATGGCATAGCTTACCGTTTCGAGACCTGCGCCCCCGTATGTTGAAGGTATCTCGATACCGAAGAACTGGAGCGCGGCCATCTCCCCGGCTATGTCCAGGGGAAACTCGGCGGTCCTGTCCATCTCCACTGCGGCGGGCGCGAGTCTTTGTTCCGAGTATTTCCTGACGGTCCGCCTGATGACCGCCTGTTTCATGCTGGGTTCCAGTCTCATTGACTTCTATCCTTCCGTTCCAAGCCTGGTAATATAGTCAGAAACCGAGCACAGATTCAAGCACGAAACTGAACACTGGATCGAAATAAGAGAAAAGTCTGAACAGGGGCCGCTTTGCGTAAGGCTGAAGGCTGAAGACGCCCGTCCTCCGCAGCCCGCTTGCCGCGCCGTAGCCTATGGCGAAGGGGGGGCCTCCTCAGTTGCCTGCTACGGAGGGTGGACAGGGCGTAAGGCAAAAAAGGGTAGGGACTGTAAAGAGATTCCCCTCACAGTACAAATCTGTGGTGATTCCCAACACGATTCTTATTGACTTAAAATTCCCTGGTTTGATAAAATTCATATAAATACCTGCCTTCAATTCTCATTATTGTATTCCGAGGTTAGTTGCATGAATATAAACCTTATAATGTGCACGCCCCGCTCCTGACGGAGTATAAATGTTCTGTTGGGAGCCACCCATATTGAAAACCTCGTAAAAAGTCGTTCTGCGCCTTTTTACGACTCTATGCCAGAATGCCCTGCCTTTTAAGGCGGGGATGAATGGCATCCTTATTTATCCCCTCCCTTGATGGGAGGGGATAAAGGGGAGGGTGAACTCAAAGGGCCTTTCACCCCCACCTCAATCCTCCCCCGTCAAGGGGGAGGAGTTTTTTTCGCATCTATCAGATGCCCCGCGTTTTAACGCGGGGAGGTTCACTCGGCGGAGGAGGGCTACCCCTCCCCCGCCATTTGAAGTGAATTCAAATGGCTCCACCCCTACCCCAGGCCGGGGCTTAACCGCTCTCGGCCTGTTGATGGACTTTTTACGAGGCCATCCATATTATTTCCAGACTATTTTGCTGACACCTGAATGAGTGTACACAACCATCCGATTATGGAGGTCTCAGGACAATGTATCTTATTAGTATTTTAAAAAGAGAGAATCGAAGGTCAGGCAAGGAGCGTAGAAAGGCCGTTGATGCTGAACGTAGCGTACAGGAAAGCCGAAACCCTAAGGATCGAAGAGATGACAGAGATAGGAGGGATGATATAGGCCGTAGATCGGGTATGTATTACAAGCTGTCGGACAGGAAAAAGAGTACTGTGGATTCTATTATAGATATTTTGGAATATGAAAATTTGAAGAAAAAATAGCTTTTATATTTAACGTCTAATAAAACACCGCAGAACCCCTTTCATAATCTTCAAAAAGCCCTGCGATAAGACGATCGGCGCTTCACTTTTAATGCGCAAAGAACTCGTCCCCGCAATGCTTACACATATGATAAGCCCTTCCGCATCCGCCATATTAATATCCTCCCTTTGAAAATCCTGACTGACGGTCAAAGCCATCTTGAATTGTGATAATATGTTATCGTTAGGCCAGCCACATCTTGATGACAAGCGGGATACAGTCCCGGTTTCCCGGCTTTAAAAGGGAGAAGAAAGCACTATTAATACAATAAGAATTATGGTGACAAGATCTTCTCGGTTTTTGTAAAGTAAAAAACCTATTTGGATAATAAAGCCGAAGGGAGGCCTGTATGCCTGAATTCGTTTCCTCTAATATAGCGAAAGAAATGGAAATCTACGGATATGATTCCGTTGTCAAAAGTCACTGCAGGATGTGCCACGGAGGCTGCGGTGTATTGATCTACCTGAAAGACGGCAAAGTGGCAAAGATTGCGGGTGATCCGGATTGCCCCATAAATCATGGGACACTGTGCAGTAAAGGACTCGCGTCGGCCCAATTGGCCTATCACCCGGATCGGTTGACGACTCCTGTCCGAAGAATCGGGCCAAAGGCCAGCGGAAAATGGGAGCGCATCTCCTGGGACGAGGCATTGGATACTATTGCGGAACGTATACTGCGCTATAAAGAGGAGTTCGGGGCCGAATCGATCGTTCCCGGTTACGGAACAGGAAGGGAAAACGAGGCCGTCATCTACCGGTTTGCCAATCTATTAGGCACCCCCAATGTCCTTACCGCGGGGCATTTCTGTTACGGCCCGCGTATTGCCACAAGCATTCTTACCTGCGGGACAAACCCGATCGTTGACTACGAAAACCATCCCAAGTGCATTATGGTGTGGGGCAACAATCTCGTCATAAGCAACCCGGACTGTTACAAGGGCGAGCCTTTTTCCGTGAGTCTGGACAAAGGGGCAAAACTTATCGCGGTTGACCCGAGACTCACGCGGATCGCGGCACGTTCGGATGTCTGGCTTCCGCTTCGACCCGGAACAGATACGGCACTGGCCCTGGGAATGCTGAATGTGATTGTCAATGAGGAGCTGTATGACAGGGAATTCGTGGAAAACCATGTCCATGGATGGAAACCTTTTGTTGAACGGGTCAACGAATATCCCTTGAATAAGGTGGAAAAGATCACGTGGGTCCCCGCGGAAAAAATCAGGGAAGCGGCACGGCTCTTCGCGACCACCAGACCCGCGGCCATCCAGTGGGGCGTTGCCATTGAACAACAGGTCAATTGCGCGGACAATAACCGGGCACTCATGGCCCTTATGGGACTGACCGGAAACATTGATATTCCCGGAGGGCAGATGCTGTTCAGTCCCCCGAAAATAAGAAATGTCGGTCAATTCGGCGCCCATAAAATGCTTTCAAAAGAACAGGCGAAAAAGCGATTAGGCGGAGAGCGATTCCGCTTAGGGGGAAATTTCGCCATCATCAACCCGAAATGCGTGTGGGACGCGATCCTTGAGGAAAAGCCCTATCCGGTGAAGATGTTGTTTCTGATCAGCTCGAACCCTGTCATGACCCGCGGTAACGCACGGGAGGTCTACCGCGCCCTTGAAAAAGTGGAATTTATGGCTGTTTCGGACTTTTTTTTAACACCCACGGCAGAACTCGCGGATATTGTCCTGCCTGCCGCCACATGGCTGGAGATGGATTATATCGGGGACTTCTGGAAGAGACACGGCCATATCCTGCCCCGGCGGAAGGCCATTTCCGTGGGAGAATGCCGGTCGGATCATGAAATGCTGAATGATCTCGCCCACAGGGTGGGCCAGGGTGAATACTGGTGGGACACTTTTGAGGGGGGCCTGGATTATATCCTGGAACCCATGGGAATTTCATGGCGGGACTTCAAAAAAATGGATTTCATCAGGGGAGATGTCACATATCAAAAGTATAAAGAGAAAGGATTTTCAACGCCCACCGGAAAATTCGAACTCTACTCCACGCTACTTGAAAAATGGGGCTATGATCCACTTCCCCGGTTCCGTGAGGCCCCGGAAAGCCCGGTGAGCACACCGGAATTATACAAAGATTATCCTTATATCCTTATAACAGGAAGGAGACTGCCCGGCTTTTTCCATTCTGAAAATCGCCAGGTTCCCTGGCTGAGAGAACTTCACCGTGAACCGGTCGTGGAGATCCATCCCGAGACAGCAGAGAAAGAGGGTATAAAAGAGGGTGATTGGATCCTTATCGAATCGCCCCGGGGCAAGGTCAGACAGAGGGCTAAATTTTTTGCGGGCATGGACCCGAGGATTGTTTCTGCCGAGCATGCCTGGTGGTTTCCTGAAAAAAGAGATCCCGGGCATGGCTGGGACGAATCAAATATCAATATCCTGACGGATAACGCCTATGAATCCTGCGATCCTGCCATGGGGGCCACTCATGTCAGGACGCTTTTGTGTAAAATCTATCCTGAGAAAACGGAAGGGGACAACTCATGAAGCAATATGGGCTGGTCATAGACCAGGAAGCCTGCTGGGGGTGCAAGACCTGCGAAGTGGCCTGCAAACAGGAGAACGGGGCCGCGGACGGCATCAAATTGATCTATGTGTCGGAAGACGGTCCCAGGATGGTGGACGGCGAGCCGTATTTTGTTTTCCGGGTGAATGTGTGCCGACACTGCGATGATCCCCCTTGCGCGGACGCATGCCCGGAAGAGGCCATTACCAAAAGGGAAGACGGTATCGTGGTAATGGATTATGAGCAATGTACCGGTTGCCAATTGTGTATAGAGGCATGTCCTTACAATGCCATAACCTTTGACCCGGATAAGGGTGTCGCCCAAAAATGCAACCTCTGTCATCACCGGGTGGATAAGGGACTTTTGCCCGCATGTGCCGACAATATCTGTCTGGCACACTGTATCTTTTTTGGAGACCCGGAGGAAATTAGCCAAACCCTTGACCCCTTGACTCCTTGAATCCTTGGACCCTCTTCTCCAATTAAATTGGAGAAGATCCATAAAATGCTAAAATATGCTTATCAGGAGGAGTAACATGTTCTGGGATGAGAAGAACGAATGCCTGTCACGGGACGAGATGACCGCTATCCAGGAAAAGAGTTTGAAACAGACGGTGAAATATGCCTGTGAGAAGGTTCCGTTTTACAAACAACTCCTTGACGAAAAAGGTGTCCGCGTGGAGGAAATAAAAACGATCGAAGATATCTCGCTGCTTCCTTTTACGACAAAGACGGATCTCAGAGATAATTATCCCTATGGGTTGTGCGCCGTCCCACAATCCGATATCGTCAGACTGCACGCCTCATCCGGCACTACCGGAAAACCTACGCCCGTATTTCACACGAGAAGAGATTTGGAAAACTGGGTCAATTGTATGGCCAGGAATTGTTATATGGCCGGTGTCCGCCAGGATGATGTGTGCCAGATCGCGTTTCGATACACCCTTTTTACGGGGGCATTCGGTCACCACTACGGCGCGGAAAGGATCGGCGCCATGGTTATCCCCACGAGTTCCGGGCAGACTGAAAGACAGATCATGATGATGCGGGATTTCGGTACAACGGTGTTTCATTGTACCCCATCCTATGCCGTGACCGTCGCGGAAAAGATGAGAGAGATGGGAGTTGACAGGGATTCTATCTCCCTGCGGATCAGTATTCACGGGGCGGAACCCATGACCGAAGAGATGAGAGAGGAGATTGAGGAAAAACTGGGGACAGTGGCCATGGGGGATTACGGCCTCACGGAACTGGGAGGCCCCGGCGTTTCAATCGAATGTCCGGAAAAGGCAGGCTATCACATCAATGAGGACTATTTTTATCCGGAGATAATTGACCCTGAAACCATGCAGCCCCTGCCGGACGGTGAGAGCGGAGAATTGGTTTTCACTACCCTGCAAAAAGAGGCATTACCGATTCTTCGCTACAGAACAAGGGATATAACATCCCTTACAAGAGGCAGATGCGGTTGCGGAAGGACATTGATCAGGCATGGAGCAATCAAGGGCAGGACCGATGACATGCTTATCATAGGCGGTATCAATTTTTTCCCATCCCAGTTGGAAAGTTTGATGCTCGGTTTTGAAGAAACCACGCCGCACTATGAAATTCATTTAGGCAAAAGGGGAAGACTTGACAGTGTCTCGGTGAAGGTCGAAACAAAGCCTGATTTTTGGGCAAATGTCAGTGGGGATAAGATAGCGGAGCTTACCCTGAAAATGGAAAAGAAGGTCAAGGATCTTCTCGGATTCAGGATGGACGTCCGAATTGTCGAGCCTCAGACCATCCCTCGCTCAGAAGGTAAGGCAAAACGGGTTGTTGATGACAGATAACCGTTTTAATGAACCACAAACCCTTTCTTTGAAAAACAAAGACGTTTAGATCAATGAATGTCGCAAAAAGAATAATTAGGTTTTGGGATATATATTACGGTTGGATTATCGTGGCCATAGCATTGGTCTCCATGGGTTTCTGGTTGGGGATCCGTACCAGCTTTTCTGTTTTTTACGTCGCATTGCTGGAAGATTTTCCTTGGAGCAGGGGAGACTCGGCAGGGGTCCAATCAATAGCGCTCATCGCCTATACGGTATTAGCCCCTCTCGTTGGCGGCCTGATTGATCGTTACGGACCCAGACGGGTAATTATCCCCGGGATTTTCGTCCTCGCTCTGGGTTTGTGCTTGAGCGCCACAGTAGAAACACTCACGCAGTTCTATGTTTTTTACGGCGTGGTCATGGGTAGCGGGATTACATGTATTGGAATCGTAACCTACTCCGTAATACTGTCTCACTGGTTTGAAAAAAAGCGTGGCCTGGCCAGCGGTATCGCGGTTTCCGGTATGGGGTTAGGCACCTTCGTGCTGGTTCCTGTCTCACAAAGTTTCATCTCCATGTGGGGGTGGCGGGTGACCTTTATTTTATTTGGATGCCTGGTTCTTCTTATTCTTCTGCCCTTGAACGGTCTTTTTTTAAGACATAAGCCGGCAGAAGTGGACCAGCGCGTCGACGGATTCCGCGGTGAGGAGTCAATGGATAAGACATTCCCTGAAGTCCCCGGAAGAATAACTCCGGTTTCAGACTGGACTATCGGGAAGGCGTTACATTCGGTAACTTTCTGGTCCTTGATGGCCTTTTGCTTTTTTTCCATCATAGGTATTTATGTCATCCTCGTTCATAATGTCAGGTTTCTGGTAGATCAGGGCGTCGATAAGATGGCGGCGGCCCTTATCTTTGCCGTGATCGGTGCAATTTCCTCGGTTTTTCGCATTTTCTGGGGTTGGCTCTCGGATAGGGTGGGACGGGAGATAACATTTACTACAGGAATGATACTTGCGTGTATTGGTGTGGGCTTTCTTATGTTGATAGAGTGGATTGGTACCAAAGACTTCATCTATGGGTTTGCACTCTTTTTCGGCGCGGGCTGGGGCGCGACCGCGCCCATGTTTATGTCCACGGCCGCCGATCTCTTCAAAGGTAAGATATTTGGTCTGATCTATGGTCTGATTGAAGCGGGGATCGGCGTGGCCGGCGCATTAGGGGCCTGGATGGCCGGATTCATCTTTGATAAATACCAGAGTTATCAATGGGCCTTTGTCCTGACCATCATTTTTTTTGTAATATCCTGTTTTTTTATGTGGCTGGCCGCTCCCCGGAAAACTCGTCTGTACGGTTCACAGGCTTTTGTCTCAGGATGACATCGTGACACAGTCTTAAAAGACATGACCCTGAAATCTAAATGGTCCTCATCCAAAAACTAACGTTTTTGGATTCGTGCTATCAGCTATCAGCGCGCAATAAGGACGGCGGACAAGCTTTCGGCTTTCAGCAAAGGACATTCAATACAAAGTGTTGGCTGATTGCCTGTCGGAGCATAGCGTAGGTCCCGCTATCGGGGCCCCGCACGCCCTATTAAATCCCAAAGCCCAGGCCTGGTTTATCAGTACTTTTCATGGAATCCCCGGGCATAGTGTTCAGAAGAACCTTTTGAAGCGCACGTTACGTCGCATCTCCCTATCCCGTCTCGCTCTCGGGACAGGGACGGCGGGCTTAAACCGTGAACCCTTGAACCGTGAACCTTAGTAGCTACATTGCGTTTTCAATTGACACACATTAAGCTTTGACCTAATTTTAACAATTATCAGGTTAAAGTCCTTTAAAGATGTTTTATACGCTCTATGATAAGTTCGGGGACACACTCAAATTTACCAGTAACGAACTTGCCGAACTGGCCGGAACGACCACCGAGTCGACAATTCGGGCTATGGGTCGATTGCGCAAGCGGGGCATCATCACATCGGGCCGCGGAGAGGTCAGCATCACAAAGCCGGCCCAACTCAAACACCTTAGCGATGAAACACTGTGGGTCTGAGTCTCCATTTTGTGCGCTGAAGTATTGTTTTTTACCGGAATATGATCACCATCATAGACAAATGTCTCGACAAAATAGAAACTCGAAGCGTATAAGATATAAAAATATCTGAAAAAATACTGGCAATTTATTTATGTTGAATATATTAAATAAACCTTTCTCATCTGAAGTTATTATCTTTTTCCTTATATATATAATTCATAATCTTTATAAATTAGACGATGTTTATCGGTAAATTGCCCGTTTGTGATCGAAAGGAGGTGATAGGAGTTCCTTCTCTGGGTTAAGGTTTTTGCAATCATATTCCCATCATTTAGCAAGGAGGATGTCCGGATGAAGAAAAAGATCTTTTT